>JAGOZU010000130.1 GCA_018058545.1 Promineifilum sp.
AATCGAGCGGGCCACGCATGGCTGCGCCGGCTTATTGGCCCGCCATACCAGTGAGACGGTCGCGATCGTGAGTCACGGCGGGATGATCCTGACCACGCTGGTGCATCTGTTGGGCCTGCCTCCATCGGGACACTCGCTGCTTACAGTCGGGAACAATACGTCCATTTGCCGCATCACAATTGAGGACGGCCATGCCCGACTGATCAGCCTGAACGACGCGGCTCATCTGGAGCTAGTTGCTCATAGCGAGGAACCGGCCTGGGCAGTCGTACAGGGCAAACCCACGTGATATACTCACTTAGCCTATGACCTTGAGTCCCCCCATCACCCCAAAGTACGCGGATTATCGGCGTCATGTCGATGAGATCGTCGCCGCGTCCATCGCCGCGGCCGATGCCGACGTCGCCGTCGGCCGCTTCCTCTCACGCGACGGACGCACCCTGATCGTCGGTCGGGAACCTGACGCGGAGCGCGTCGAGCTGGACCGCAGCCGGGTGTTTCTGTTGGCTGTGGGCAAGGCGGCCATGCCAATGGCTCGCGCTGCTCTGCGCGTGGTGGGGGATGATCTGGCGCGAGGGATCATTCTGGTGAAAGACCAGGGCGATGCCATTCCGGATGAGTTCGATCCACGGAAGATCGCCGTCTATCAAGGGTCCCATCCCATGCCGGACGTGCGCAGCGTGGCCGCCACCAAAAAGGTACTGGAGATGGTATCCGGGCTGGAACCGGATGATATCATCCTGTGCCTCATCTCGGGCGGAACATCGTCGCTCCTGACACGGCCGATGCTGCCGCTGGAGGATTTGCGCCAGCTGGTGCAACTGCTCCTTAATAGCGGCTGCACCATTAACGAATTAAACGCCATCCGTCGGGCGGTGGACCTTGTCAAAAGCGGTGGCCTGGCTCGTGCCATCAGCCCCGCCACCTGCTATGGGCTGATCCTGTCCGACGTCATCGGCAATCCTATGAACGTCATCGGCAGCGGGCCGACGGTGCCGGAGAGCGATCTGGTGGTCAGCGCCGTGCAGGTGCTCGGCCGTTACGACATCGCCCGGCAACTGGAGCGCGAGCAATGGGGACGGCTGGCCTTGGCATTGAACCAGACGCGCCATCTGCATAAGGCTCCACGGCCGTCGGTGCGCAATTTCATCGTGGGCGACGTCAGGAATGCGGCGACGGCGGCTTTGGTGGCCGCCATTCGGCAAGGCTTTGTCGGCCAATTGTTGACCGTCCATCTTGACGGGCAGGCGCGGGAAATCGGCCGTCTGGCAGGCGGCATCGCTCGCGATCTGCCGCAGGGCCACTGCCTGGTGATGGGTGGCGAAACGACCGTCACGGTGCGTGGCGCGGGTCGTGGCGGCCGAAATCAGGAACTGGCGCTTGCGGCCGCGATCGCCCTGGATCGCCGGCCCAAATCCGTCGTCATGAGCTTCAACACCGACGGCGAAGACGGACCAACTCCGGCCGCAGGCGCGGTCATCACCGGAGAGACGTACCGCCTGGCCCGATCCTGTGGCCTGAATCCAATCAATCGTCTGGTCGATAACGACAGCTATACCTTCTTCGCCAAACTTGATGAATTGAGCCGCGGCCGCATGGAGCCACACCTCATCACGACCGGGCCAACCGGCACCAACGTGAACGATTTGGTGGTCATCCTATCTTATGGAGAATAGCGGTTGAGAAGGTTCGACCTTCTCAAGCCCAATAACAAACGAACATGACAGTAAAATTTGGAACCGACGGCTGGCGTGCCGTCATCAGTGAAGAATTCACCTTCGATAATCTCAGGCTGGTTGCCCAGGCAATCGCCGACTTTGTGCTGGAAGAGAACCCGACCGATCCCAGCGTGGTCATCGGCTTCGACACCCGCTTTCTATCCGACCGGTATGCGGCCGAGGTGGCTCGCGTCATGGCTGCCAACGACATCCGGGCGCTACTGGCCCGCGCCGACACGCCAACCCCGGCCATCAGCTATGCCGTCGTCAACCGGAAAACGACCGCGGGAGTGATGATCACCGCCAGCCACAACCCCCCGCGCTACAACGGCGTCAAGCTCAAGGCATCATTCGGCGGTAGCGCCAATACCGATCAACACCGTCGCGTCGAGAAATTCCTGGAGAGGAACAGCGCCGACGGCCGTCCGACGCGCCTGATGTCGCTCGAGGATGCCGTCCGTCAGGAGCGCGTCGTCAAATTCGATCCGGCATGGGCCTATTACGAACATCTCGGCACCTTGCTCGACCTCGACGTCATCCACGCCGGCGAGTTACGAGTCGTCCACGATTCGATGTATGGGGCCGGGCGGCGAACGATCAGCGAGATGCTGATGCGCACGCGCACCGATGTGCAAAACATTCGCGACGAGATGAACCCCGGATTCGGCGGGATCCATCCCGAACCGATCGCCAAACATCTGTCCCTGCTGGCCTCCGTCATGCAAAGCAGCAATCGTCATGCCGGGCTGGCGACTGACGGCGACGCTGACCGCATCGGCGCGATGGACGTGCGCGGCCAATTCGTCGATCCACATCGCATATTCGGCCTCATCCTGCGCTATCTGCTCCAGAAACGGGGACTAAGAGGTCGAGTGGTTCGCACCGTCTCGACGACAAGGATGATCGACCGGATCGCGGCCGAATACGGCCTGGAGGTAGTCGAAACACCGGTCGGATTCAACCACATCGCCGACTTGATGCTCAATGGTGACGTCGTCATGGGCGGCGAGGAGTCGGGCGGCATGAGCATCCTCGGCCACATCCCCGAGGGCGATGGCGTGCTCATGGGCTTGTTGTTGCTGGAGGTGATGGCCGATGCCCACCAGCCGCTGCATGTCCTTGTCGATGAGTTGCTGGAAACCTATGGGCCGGCGCAATACGCGCGCACCGACCTGAAGCTATCCCGGCCGGTCAACAAGTCGGAACTAACGCGGAAGCTGGTTAACACCGCCCCGGACGCGATTTCCGGCGTTCAGTTGGAAGAGGTGCGCACCAGCGACGGCATCAAGTATTACCTCGACGATGGAAGCTGGCTGCTGATCCGGCCGTCGGGGACGGAGCCGGTGTTGCGGGTCTACGCCGAAGCGCCCAGCGATGCGCGGGTGAAGGCGTTGCTGGAGTTTGGGGAGGGGATTGCCGCGGCCGAGAGGTGAGGTGGCATTCGTCACATTATGCAATTTGGTCAATAATATCAATTAATTCGGGGGGAGGAGGGGGTGCCTCTAATCAGTGGCCCGATTTGAGGCGTCCGGGAGTTTTCGCACCAAACCGAATCCGGCGAAACCGCAGAGCTATAGAGGATTTTTGCAAATCAAAAACGGCCGCCTGCGAGATCGTATACTCCCGCCGGCGGCCGTTTCTAGACCGGTCTCAGTCTACATCTCCGCGAACCGGGTGATAATCCGCGCCGTGTGGCGAATCCCGTTGATGAAGTCGGGGATGCGGATGTTCTCGTTCGGCGCGTGGACGCGGCTTTGCGGGTGGCCGCAGCCGGATGTGACCACCGGCAAGCCCAACACGTGGATGAACGGATGCAGCGGCCCACTACCGCCGATGAGCGGCTCCACAATGGGTTCCAACCCGTATACATCCTCGGCCGCCTTAATCGATAGCTGAACGAAGGGATGGTCGGGGTCGGTGCGCGCCGGCTTCACTCCGGCCAGGTAGCGCACAGCCACATCGTCGAAGCCCTCCGCATCCAGGTGGGCGCGCAGCAAGGGCACGATCTCCTCAGGCGTCTGATCGGGCACGAGGCGAAAGTCGATCTTGGCGCTGGCCTTCGCGGGCAGCACGGTCTTGGCCCCCGGCCCCTGATAGCCGGAATTCAGGCCATTGATCGTCGCCGAGGGATCGAAGACACCCGCCCGACGCAACTCAAGACCGCCGCTCATTCCCAACAGGAACCGGTTCAGTCCATAGGTCTCCATCATTTCGGCCGAATAGTCGGGCTGCTGAGCCAGATACGCCAGGTCGCGCTCGGTGGCCGGATGGGCGTTATCATAGAAACCGGGGATGCGGATGCGCTCGTCGGGACCTTTGATCGTGTTTAGCGCCCAGACCAGGCGCCAGGCGGCATTGGGGATGAGCGTCCCACCCAGACCCGAATGGCAATCCATGGCAGCTGTCTCCACCGACAGCTCGATGTAGCACAGACCGCGCATACCCAGCGTCTGGTCGGGGCGGCCGGAGTAGTCGATCCCGCCAAATTCCCAGATACAGCCGTCGGCGGCGAACTTCTCCTTATAGGTATCGATCGCGCCGGAGACGTTGGGGCTGCCAACCTCCTCTTCTCCTTCCACAAAGTATTTAATGCTCAGCGGCAATTCGCCCAGGACATCCTGGACGGCGGCGACTGCGGCCATGCGGGTAATGAGCTGCCCCTTGTCGTCGCTGACGCCGCGAGCATACAGCCCATCACCCACGCGAGTCAGGGTAAACGGCGGCGTATCCCATAGTTCCAGCGGCTCCGGCGGCTGGACATCGTAATGGTTATAGAACAACAGCGTCCGGTCGGTGCGGCCACTTCGCTCACCATAGACGATCGGGCTGCCGCCGGTGGGCAATATCTCGGCTGCACAACCCTGCTCGCGCAGCATCGTGGCTGTCAGTTCAGCGCACTCCTTGATGCCGACGCCCTGAGCAGAGATGCTGGGCTGGGCACATAAACGGGCAAGCTGGTCGATCCAGTAATCGAGGGTCTCATTGATACGCGCATCGATCCGGGCCTCAAGAGCCTTATCAACGGGGTTAGTCATGTGATTTAATCATCCTCCAAATATCATATTGGGATAGCAAACTATAACAGAAGTTCGCCCGATGAGATATCAATTCGCGATGACAGTCGGCCAACCAACCGTGGGTGGCTCACCTCCGTGTTCGGGGTAAAATCGCGCCTCATATGCAGAAAGCCCGTCACCTCTTTCGTTCTTCCGTGCTGGTCATCGCCATATTCGGCCTGAGCAAGATCATCGGTCTGATTCGTGCCCGGTTCGTGGCCCAGGCTTTCGGCACTTCTCCCGCGTATGACGCCTTCACGGCCGCCAACCAGTTACCCGAGGTCTTCTTCGTGGTGATCGCGGGCGGGTCGCTGGCGGCGGCCTTCATCCCCATCTATAGCCGGTATTTGACGCAGGAAAGCCGCGCCGACAGCGCCCGCCTGGCCAACACCGTCCTGACCCTGGTCATGTTGCTACTGGGCGGCATCTCGGCGCTGGGGGCCGTCTTCGCCCCCTGGCTGGCGCAACACGTCCTGGTGCCCGACTTCTCGCCGCAGCAGCAGCAATTGACCGCGCAAATCATGCGGGTCATCCTGATCCAGACCACCATCTTCGGCATCGGCGGCGTGCTCAGCAGCATCCTCAACGCCCACCAGCATTTCATCTTGCCCGCTTTGGCTTCGCTGGCCCTCGACGTCGGTTACTTCTTCGGCATCTTCGCTCTGGTTCCGTCGATGGGCATCATGGGGCTGGCTTGGGGCACGGTCCTCGGCGGGGCGCTCTTCGTGCTCATTCAGGTTCCGGCTCTGGCGCGATACGGCGTGGGCTACCGGCCACAACTGGATGTGAAGATGCAGGGGATCGGCGAGCTTGTCCGGCTCATGGGACCGCGCATCGTGACGCTTGGGATGATCCAGTTGGCCGATCTGGTCATCATTCGCTTCGCATCCGGGCTGCCCGCGGGGGCGACATCGGGCTATTTCTACGGCTACGGCTTGATGCAATTTCCGCAAACGCTTTTCGGCACGGCCATCGCCCTGGTGGTGTTCCCCACGCTGGCCGAGTTGTACAATGCCGGTGACACCGCCGGGTTGAAACATACCGCCGGTCGCACTTTGGGTATCGTCTGGACACTCACCATGCCCGCCGCGGCCGCCACCGTGCTGCTGGGCCGCCCCATCATCGTCCTGCTGTTTCAGGGTGGCGCATTCGACGAGCGAGCCACCCAGCTGGTCTTCACGATTTTAGCCGTGCTCAGCATCCGCATCGTCGCCGAATCGACGCTGGAGATCGTCGCCCGCCTCTTTTACGCGCGACACAACACCTTCGTGCCGATGTTGTCCTACATCGGCTGGTTCGCGGTCACCGCGGCAGCTTCGATGCTGCTTGTAGGTCGGTTCGGCATCGTCGGGCTGGCCCTGGCCACAACCATCGGCTTCACCCTGCTGGCGGCCGTCCTGTTTGAATTAAACCGCCGTGACCTAAACGGGCTGGGAGGTCGCGAATTGCAAGTCACCTTCCTCCGCGCGGCGGCCGCTACGGCGGTCATGAGCGCCACCATCTGGCTGGTCGGCCGCCTTGTCGCCGGCACCTTGCCCTTCCTCGCCCTTGGCGCGGCCGTTGGCGGACTGGTCTATCTCGCCGTCACCTGGCTGCTGGGCGGCCGCGAACTGAGCGAACTTTGGCAACTAGCTCGCTCTCGAGGCAGTGCGACTCAGCCTCCGCTATAGTTTTGAACATCGATTCATACCTATAAATTAGGCATTGACAGATACGAACATCCGTGCTAGTATTGGTACATTGTTCGCGCTCGTCGATTCCACGGCAGCGTGAATCCCGGCAGCATTTAATCAGGAGCATCCCATGACTCGCACGAACGGAAACAGCAACGGCGCCAATGATGGCCGCCAGGTAATTCTTGACAAAACAATCGATAATCTGACCAAACGCTTTGGCGAAGGCACGATCATGCGACTTGGCGCAGGCCATAACCTGCATATCCAGGTCGTGCCGACCGGCTCCATTTCACTCGACATCGCCCTGGGTGTTGGCGGCGTGCCTCGCGGCCGCGTCATCGAAATCTACGGCCCCGAATCCTCCGGCAAGACCACCCTCTGCCAGCACATCGTTGCCGAAGCCCAGAAGCGCGGTGGCATCTGCGCCTTCATCGACATGGAGCACGCCCTCGACCCCACCTATGCCGCTCGCTGTGGCGTCAACATCGATGACCTCTACGTCTCCCAGCCCGACACCGGTGAGCAGGCTCTTGAGATCGCCGACGCCCTCATCCGCTCCGGCACCATGGACGTCGTCGTCATCGACTCCGTGGCCGCCCTCGTCCCTCGGGCCGAGATCGAAGGCGAGATGGGCGACTCCCATGTCGGCCTGCAGGCTCGTCTGATGTCCCAGGCCTTGCGCAAACTCTCCGGCGCCATCAAGCAGACTAACACCGTCGTCATATTCACCAATCAGTTGCGCGAGAAGATCGGCGTCATGTTCGGCAGCCCGGAGACGACCTCCGGCGGCAACGCCCTGAAGTTCTACGCCTCGGTGCGGCTGGACATCCGCCGCATCCAGGCCATCAAGGCCGGCAACGACGTCATCGGCAACCGGACGCGGGTGAAGGTCAAGAAGAACAAGGTCGCCCCACCCTTCACCGAGTGCGAGTTCGACATCATGTACAACGAGGGTATCTCCAGAACCGGCGATGTGCTCGACCTGGCCACTAATTTCAACATCGTCGACAAGCGCGGCGCCTACTTCCGCTACAATGAGATGCTGTTGGGCCAGGGGCGCGAAAATGCCAAGGTCTATCTGGCCGAGAACCCGTCTGTCCTCGATGAGCTGGAACGGCGAATCCGCAACGAGTTCATGCTCCCCGGCCAAGCGCACGCGAAAGAGTCGCCCACCGAAAATGGCTCAGCCTCTGAAGACGATTTTTAATTAGACAGATCTCTCTTTTGAACGTCGTCATTAGCGTCGTTAGGGAATTAGGGTAGGATCCTTATTGAGGTCGCCGACTCGATCGGCGGCTTCAAAATGGTTGACACAGAAGCCTCCATTGGTATAATCCTACCCTATCGTATTAACACTTTGGCAATGTTCTAACCCCCATTGAACAACGCACAAGCGAATGACGCGCCTCGGTTCGCCCGACGCTATTCCCAAATCGCCTTTG
>JAGOZU010000131.1 GCA_018058545.1 Promineifilum sp.
GCGGTTGTGTTGACGTTACCGTGATTGGAATGGAACAGGACGGTGGAATCCTGGGCAAGGGTTGGGCCTGTGCCGGATGCCTGGGTGAAGATTTCGGAAACGGCCGCGCTGCGGCTGCGAATGGCGGCTGTGGCAAGGGCGCGGGGGATAGCCTGAAGCTTGGCGATGTCGGAGTTTTTGAGCAGTTCGCGGGTGATGCCGACGTAGCCGCCGCGTTTGGTAAAGCTGGAGGATTCCTTGACGTCGTCAACGGTAAGCTCGGTGTAGGCTGCGCCTTCGGCAACGGTGGGGAGATTGCTGATGCCGCCGATGGTGATCCACTGCATGGCGTTAAGGCTGCCGTCGTTGGGTTCGACGGATGTAATGGATTCGTACCATCTCCAGGCGGTAAGGTTTGAGATCTGTTCGACAAGGACCTTGTTCATGGCGTTAACGGCCGTGTTGGACAAGGTGGATGTAGTCGCGCCGGCAAACTGGACGCGGTCGGGGTTGAAAGTGCCGCGAAATTCGAAGTCGCCGGTAAGGGCTTTGTACCATTCGTCAACTCGGCGCATGTTGGACGGGATGGACGCGCCTTCGGCTCCGAAAAGGAAGTTGGCGACGTCCTGGGCTTCATCGAGGGGGTCACGGACCTGGATACGAGGGCGGCCGGTATTGCCCAGCCGCACCACCCCCGCCGCGCTGAGCGCCGCCAACTCGTCGCGGGCCTGCTCCACGGCCGCCTGCACCGCCTCGGCCGATTCATACCGCCCGTTGGCCAGTCGCTCCTGCACCACCGCCGGCAAGCCCGACGAGCGGATGACGGCCGTCGTCGCCGCCGCTTGCAGCGCCTCCAGCCATCCGTCGGCCGCCGATTCAGCCGCCACGGGTTCGAGCGCCTGGCCGGCGGCGAGGTTCACTCGCTTCATGGCCTCGCTGCCGTGCCGCACCAGCGTCAGGCGCGGCAGGCCGTCGTCTTTCATTTCCTGCTTCATGGGTTGTTTCTCCTGTTTGATTGATTTGATTGCCACGGCTTGATCACGCCAATGTGATGGGCGGCCGTTGGGGTCATATGGGTTGGGTTGGTGACGGGTGTGTTCCCGTTGGTCATTACCTGTTTGTGGGAGTTCAGCTTGATTATGCGATGAGTGCTTCTGTTGCAGCTCCCGCTCAATGGAAACGTGGCCGGTTGTGGCTTGGGTGTGGCTCGGTTGGCGATTACCGACGTGGGGTTTATTTAATAGGCTATGCGAAGTGTTTCCTTCTGCCCTTCGCCGAATCCACGGGGCGACCACGGCCACGCGGCTCGCTTCCCCGGTCGCACCCGGCACTGTCGCGGTCGCGGCCGTCCCTCCCCGGCCCGATAGCCCCATGCCGGAGCTTGCCGCCCCGCCGCCCCGCTCCAGTATCCGGCTGTCGACGCTGGCCGGAAACATCACCAGATCGGCCGATTCCACCATGACAATGGCTTGCACGGTGCGCCCGTCGGCCGCCAGCCGCGGCCAGAACACCAGGCTGACGCCGATATCCGAGCGGGCCTCGCCCTCGTCCAGCCACTGCTCCAGCAAATCGAGCACCGGTCGCGTCTCGGCCGTCTCGTAGGCCAGCAAGCGCCCCTCGGCCGCCCGCGCCTCCTCGTCCCAGACGACCCCCTGCCACACGCCCACCAGCCGCCGAACCGACGGCCCCTCGGCGGCGTGGTCGACAAAGCAGGCCAGCCCGTTGAACAGTCCCTGGTCGATGGCCCCGCGAATCGCCTCGGCCGTCATCACATAGCCGCCGCGCTCCTCGGTCATCGTTCGCGTCTCGCCCGCCGCAACCAGCCGTCCCGTGAATAGCCGTCGTTCGTCCATATTCATCACCCTATTCGTAATTCGTAATTCGTAATTCGTAATTCCTATTTCCCCCTCAGCTCATCCAAAATCATGTCCGTCAATCCCGGCGACAACGGCTCGCCGGCGAACTTGAAGATCAGCGGCAGCATCTGCCCCGCCAGCGTCGGCGACCAGCCCGGCAGCGCGCCCACCACCCCGGCAAACGACGCCGTCAGCCGTTCGGCGGCCAGCGCCAGGCTCTCGTTGTCCTCGCGGCTGATATCGGGCAGCGCCACGCGAATCTCCGACCGCTCCGGCCGTCGTCGCGCCAGGCCCAGCTCATACGCCCGGCCATAGGCCACATGGCACAGATCGACGACCACCGACTGCAAATGGCGCTGCCGTCGCCGCAAGCGCCGCAACGCCGGGTCCTGCATCGCCCCGGCCACGGCCCGGTTGATGTCGCCGCCGTCGCCATGCCAATGGGGCGGCTGACCGCTGCCGGCGCTGATGGCTTGCCGCAAGGCCCGCAGATCGTGCTGGGCGTCCAGCCCGCGCAGATTGGGGGCGGTCATATCCCAGCGCTCGCCGTCGTCATGGACGACGATGCTGCCCGGCTCCGGCGGCGTGGCGTATTGCTCGGCCTTGGCATGCACCCGCCCCGTGGGCACGGTGACGAACCACAGGAACGTCCGCGCCGCCCAGTTGAGCCGCACCCGGTCTTCCAGCATGCGGCCGTACCAGCGCAACGCGGGCAATATGCTGGCCAGTTCCGACTCGCCCAGCAGCGCGCCCACCGGCCGGTTGATGGCGTAATGCACCATCACGGCCTCGGCCGCGGCCGCGTCGGGATGCGCCGGGGACACGAAAGCCGTCGCCCCCAAGGGCAGCCAGGCAGGGGTGCCGGGGGGCAGAGGCGCCGAACTGCTCTCCCCCGCTCCTCTTCTCCCCTGCTCCCCTGCTCCTCTCCTTCCTGTCTCCCCTGCTCCTCCGCTCCCTCTCACCACATAAACCAGCTCCTGTTCCCAATCGTTCTCGGCGGTCACGATCTCCACGATCTCCGACTTGGGCACCGCGCGGACGTAGCTCATCCCGTCGGCCGAATTGCGAAACAGGGCCAAAAACAAATCGCCCGACCGGCTCAGCTCGTCCATCAGGTCGGGGAGTCGCAGGTCAAGGCGATTTTGGGGATGGGTCCAAAAGGTATCGACGAAGCGGCCGATCTCTCCCGCAGCCACGGGGTTGATGCCGTCGCCGACGGTGTAATCAGTGATGATGTCGATGATGCGTTTGGCGTAGGGATTGGTGCGCCAGGCCTCCAGCGCGTCGCGGTATTGCGTCGTTCGCTCGCCGCTCGACCGCTCGGCCGAACCGCGGCCGCCCACATTCACCCAGCCTCCCGCCCCCTCGCGCAGGTCGGCCGACACGCCGAGCCGCCGCCGCAAACGCTCAATGATGGACATGGTACCTCCACATAATTAATAATTAATAATTAATAATCAGGAACCGACTCATCACTCGTGTCTTGTATCGCGCAACTTCATTGCTGCGTCTTCTACGGCGATGGTCCCGATGAGCCACAGCAAAATCACGTTGATGGCCTGCCACACCTCGTCGGGAAAGCCGGGCAACAGCGTGAACACAACCGTCTGGGCCACGGCCACGACGGCCAGCCAGAACTTCCTGCTCCGCCACAACGATTCGAATGGTTTCATGCCTTTCTCCTGTACAAGGTCTCGTTCGCCTGCCGCGGGCGGGCCCCGCCTGTCGCAGGCGGGCTACCAGGGGAGGCGCCGGACCACCCGCCCGCGACACGAGGTGAACATATGTTCTATTGCAAGAGGATAAACGAAAAGGAATTTTGATGCTATTCGATTTTTGGTTAATGGGTGGGGAGGTTTCGGCCGCCTGACCGCACGGAGAGGGGCGACTGCCTATCCTACCCCTGCTTCCGCCTTTCCCCTATAATCCCCCCATGTCCAAACTCGACCGCCACGAACAGAAGTTTCTCAATGCCCTGCGCGACATCTTCGTAGGAGCCAAAATCGAAGGGGAATCCGGCTACATCAATCTGATGAAGATCAAGTCCCGGTACTATACCGAGGGCGTCTTTCCCCGGCTCATGGATGACATCGACGCCGCCTGCCGGCCGTTCGACCCCGCCTTCCGCGAGGAACTGTTCGACAAGCTCCACGACTTCTTCGGCCGCTATTTCAGCGAGAGCGGCAGCATCTACTTTCGCCACACCGCCTTCCACCACAACGTTTATGAGCGCGTCTACACCGACGACCGGGATGTGATCTGGGGAGGAGCCGGACCAACCGCACCGCCGACATCGGGTGGCAATTGCGATCCATCCTACCCAACGGTTTGCATCCCCCCTCCGCCGCCCGATCTCGATTGTGGCGATATCCCGCACCGAAGATTCCAGGTAGTGTCACCCGTTCCACACAATTTTGACAGAGACGGTGACGGGATTGGTTGCGAAAGTGGATAAGAAAAATGAGCCAGGAGTCATAACAATGGAATATCTATCGCGTTCCGGCAGTTGGTGGATCAACCAGTTTCGTGGCCAAGGTAAATTGGGAAAAACCTTATGGGTGACGGTGCCACTTCTGTTTATGTTTTGCGGTTTGACGGGGTGTTCTGTGCTGAAAAGCCCACCTGACGCGCGACCGACGGCCGAAGTTGCTGATAGGGTCGCAACTATCGACCTGGGTCAGAGCTCGCCAACCGATGATCCCCCAACTATGGAGCCGGCCACAGCGACAACCACGCCAACGGAAGAGCGACCAACCGCAACCCCGCGGCCGACTGACACACCGCGGCCGACTGACACACCACAGCCAACGGCAACAGATCGGCCAACAAACACCCCGGCGCCTACGAATACCACCGTACCACCAACAGCGACAAGACCGCTTCCGACAGCAACGGCCGTTCCTTTAGCGACTGTCGTTCCTGTGGCGACTGTCGGTCTGCCTACTGCGACATTGCCTCCTCCGTCTGCCACCCCCACGGAAGCCTCCCAACCGACGCCGCCTCCCATCGTAGCCGGCGGAGCATTACAGATAATTGGCGTGAACAAAAAAGCGGAATACGTTGATATTCAGAATAACGGTGGTAGCGAGGTGAACCTCTCCGGCTGGATATTGCGATCAGAAAAAGGCAATCAGGATTGTGCATTGGGTGGCGTCATCGGGCCGGGTCAGGTATTGCGCATCTGGGCGATGGCATCCGATGCCGGGGAGGGTGGTTACAACTGCGGGTTCGGGACGAACATTTGGAACAATAGCGAATCCGACCCGGCCGTGTTGATTGACCCGTCAGGTGCCGAGGTTTCTCGATGGTAAAGACCTGATTGGTGAAGTTTAGCGTGGAGGCGTGTGCAGAGTCCAGGAACAGATCCGGCGCGACGGGGCTGTCCTAAATTGTGTGTAAACACTTGTTCTCGATGGCGATGACCTGCCTCAGTTATTGGGGAGACAGATCAAGGACGCTCGGTTATTGCGAAGACATTATTGTGAAGCCAATATTAATTCCTAGGCTCATAGCCCCTAGCACTAACCATATACAAAGGGCAGCTTCCCTCAAGTTCAACGTCAAATGCGGCTTGTTGTCCGTTAGAAATGGTTTCTTGATCGATGTAGCTTTTTTCATAACTTAATGGGGTTAATGATTCATCCAAACACATAACGACAACGGCAGAATTTCCAATAGTGAGACCCGTCGAGTTAAAAAGGAAACCAACAAGCCTTCTGCCTAGAACATTATGGTCAATTATTTCGAGATCCTTGAAAATAGTATCATACGGCGACTCTTCATAGACAAGACTGATCTCGTAGCCTGCATCTGAGGGCATCGACTCTTTAAATTGAATCTCCCCCATGATCCACCCTCCAGGTTGAATATACACGGGGAACATCGTATCAATACTTCCGGTACCAAGCAATGAGCCATCTGCTGCCCGAACAATCACCGATCCCGTCGTATCAAGCAAAACCCTATTGGTATTATTATGAGCAATGATGGGCATAACATTGAACCGATTTATTTGACCCGAAGCAACCACCACAAATGATCCTTCCTCAGCCACAGGGAGTTGTGATAGATCAAAATTACTTACAAGGAAATTGTCTGCTGATGCTAGTACTTCGGGAGTTGGAGAGGGGACAGGCGTATCCTCCGGTCTTGGTGTAACCTGAACGATACGAGTTACTTCAACCAATCTGGTAACTTCCGCAGTAACTTGGGTTTCCACAACGCGTGTAACTTCACTTGTTATTTCTACCGTAACTGGTACTTCAACTGTTGATTCCACTGTGATCGGCTCAGCTTGGCAAGAAACAAGCAATAATGCCAAGACCAAAAAATTTACAACGCGATTATACATTCTGACCAGCCTCCTGAGTTGTATTTGCGAGATAATGTAGGATCGCTCAACCCCAATTGCAAAAGTAATAATAATGCAAATTAGCGTCTTTGACAATATAGGTTTCTTCAAGATGATAGGCAAAACCGTAAGCCTAATATTAAGAATACTATGTGAGAATTAGAACAATAACTCTCTGCCACTGGAGGTTCGATCGATGACCCGCTATCTCTTATTCATCCTCTTTACTTCTGTATGTACCCTCATCGTTGGTTGCACACCCTCAGCCGAATCCATGCAAGCAACGATCGAAGTAGCAGTAGCCCAAACGCAAGCGGCGTCAGTAACCGATACGCCTGTTGCCACAAGCACTCACACGCCCGAGCCTACGCCAACTAACACCTTAACTCCCACATCTACCAACACTCCCACGAACACGCCGACTCCTACCACAACAAATACCCCTACGTCGACATCAACTCCAACGATTACGCCTACTCCACCCGGACCTGTTGTAAAAGTCAATTCGATGGGTAACGCATTAAACAAACCAGATAGCGATGGTACGACTTTATTTAATATTCCAGCAAATACTTCAGTCGCTATAATCGAACAGAATCACGATGGTAGCTGGTTTAAGATTCAAATGCTGGGAAATCGCGGGGTTACAGGCTGGATTCCCGCCTCGCGTATTGATATGCCCGAAGAGGTTGCCGTTGCAGAGATTCCTATTTCGACTCCTACTCTCACGCCCACAAATACCCCTATTCCAACAAACACGCCAGATCTGCGCGCAGAGTATGTTGAAATGGATATCCGTGAGCTAGATGCCTATCCTACTAAATATGTTGGAGACAAGGTCAAGCTACGAGGACAGGTTTTCAACATTATGGATGATGGTCTACAAATGTGGGTCAGAAAACCAGGTGGGGGCAGATTCGACACTGTCGCTGTAGTCGTAATATGGCTATCGGATTCGATATTACCCGAACAAGTCTACAATGATACCTGGATCACCGTTTACGGCCGAGCCAAGGGCACATGGAAAGGCACCAATGCATATGGGGCAACGATAACTCAACCGTTAATCTATGCTGACATCATCGAAAAACAGTAGGTGGCGCTCCCTAGACCTCAGAGGCCTTCCAAGACCTCTGAGGTCTGCCGGACCCCCTCCGTCCCCCACACCACATCAATCCGCTTCGCAAAATGCAGCAGCGCCGGCGGGCCGTCCACCACCATGTCCCCCGCGGCTAACGCTTCGGTTCAGATTGCGATCCGCCCTCCAACTGTGGCGCAATCTTTCAGATTGCGATCCGCGCAAGTTCGCAAGCTAAAGCTTGCGCTACAGGTTGCGATCCGCCCTCCCGAAGATTGATTTGCCGTGACCTTAGTGACGTTAACGACGTTAGTGACGTTAGGTGTATGAGGAACGATATTCGATTCTGCTAATGCATTTGACCTGCCCTCTGAAACCGGGGGACAGATCAAGGATTAATATCCAACACCAAGGCGGATTGAAATCCGCCGCTGCCAAACGAAACCCGTTAAAACGGGTTTCAACCGCCCCCAACCGGCTTTTGCAGGTAAACAAATTAATGCGGTATGGGGTAGGGGCGAGGCAGCGGCGAAATCATCACCGTTTTGCAGAACCACCCTCAT
>JAGOZU010000132.1 GCA_018058545.1 Promineifilum sp.
CGGTCGAGGGCGAGGGCGAGGTCGCGGTCGAGGTCGAGGGCGCGGGCGAGGTCGAGGGCGCGGTCGAGGTCGAGGGCGAGGTCGCGGTCGAGGTCGAGGGCGCGGGCGAGGTCGAGGGCGCGGGCGCGGGCGAGGGCGAGGTCGCGGTCGAGGTCGAGGGCGCGGGCGCGGGCGAGGGCGAGGGCGCGGGCGAGGGCGCGGGCGCGGACGAGGTCGAGTGAGACGTAAAAGCTGCGCCAGGTTGCTCCCCTTTCCCCGTCTCCGGTGGCGGTAGCGGCTTTCCGCGCCACCTGGCGCAGGAAAGCCGCTACCGCCGGACGCTCATCCGCGTCGGCCGCCAATCGTTCGGTAAACCGGTCAAAAAACGCGCCCGCATCCGGCAGTTGCGCCGCCGTCATCAGAAACACCTCGCGGTAGCGCGAATCAGCATAGTTTTTAATCAGTCGCGGCAGCGTCCCCCGCGCCTCATTCTCAACGACATAGCGCGCCGTGAAATATTCCTGAAAAGTCAAATGAGCGAAGGAGTAGATGTCATGCGCCCGCTCATAAAAAAGGCCATGTTGGGCGACGATCGCCCGCAGAACGACTTCGCCGTCGACTTCAGCCGTCACCCCGGGTACCCGCGACAGATATTCCTCAAAGCTGCGGGCCAGCGTCTCCTTTGGAATGAAGGACTGGCCGCGATCGAATGTCTCGGCGGCGACCTGGGCCAGCATCTGCTCCTTGCGCTTCAGCGACAGTTCGCGATAGGTCTCGTCGCGACGGATGTTACGCCCGGCGTCCCACTTCTTGAGCAGCGCGTCCAGCGCCTCCTCGTACAACTCGACCCGTCGTGACGACAGTTGCAGCGTCTCCTCGAAGGCCAGGCACAGCAACGCCAGCAGCAGCGGCACGCGAGCCAGTTCGCGCAGTCCCTCGCTCTCCGGCTTCTTCAGTTCCGACAGGAACAATTCGCGCCGCTCGCGCCGTTTCTCGTCGCCGCTAAACCACCGCGAGACGAACTCGCCAATCTGATCGTCGTTGAAGTCAGCCATCTCGGCATAGATGTAGCCATGAAACAGGTAATCGTTGGCCGCCAGCCGGCAGGTGATCAGCCGCTGGCACTGATCGTACTTATGGGTGAACTGCTCGACATCGCGGATCAGCCGAGCGCGCTCGTCATCGGCCACGTTCACCTCGTCCAGACCGTCGAGCAGGAGAATGGCCTTGCCCGCTTTCAGCAGTCGTTCCAGGTAGCCCTCCGCGTCAGGGAAGTCACAAACGTCGAACTCCTTGACCACATAGTCGAACACGCTCAGACCGCTGTCGGACAGTTGCTTCAAGCCGACGAAAATGGGCACGCGCTCCCCCAACTCGCCGTTGATGCCGCGAATGGCCACGTGCTTCAGAAAGGTCGTCTTGCCCGCCCCCGGCTTGCCCAGGATGAACAGATTGGCACCTTCCCTGACCATCTCCAGCCCGTCGCGTCGTTTCTCCTTTATTGAAACATGGAAGTAGCGGTTGCCACGCCCCGTGAACTCCGCCTCCATCTCCTCCACGGTATAGCGGCTTAGCGCCGTGGGCCGGTCAAGCAGACTTACAGCGGTGTAGATATCCGTCAGCGGCATCGGCCGCGGCTGCCCCAGCACCTGCATCGTGCCGTAGAGCCGCTGCACCTTCCGGCCGTATGCCAGCGCTCGATCCTCCCATTTAAGTTCGTCCCAGACTTTTTTGATCGCCCTGTCGGTGATGGTCTTGCCGTACTGGCCCCACACCCAGGCGAAGATGGCGGCTAAGGCGGTTGTATCAATCGGCGGCATAACCCAATGACCTCCTCAAAAAGTCAAGCCCGACGCAAATAGTCCCGGAATCTCGACAATTATCCACCCATTCCCCAAATCTCCCAATCGCCCCAGGGCAATCGCATACTCCGCTGCTGCTGATGGATGAATCCATCAGCTGGTATACCAAACGTGTTCAAACACGTTTCCAGAGTCCCGGTCACTCCGTCAACGGCTCTCCAAACCGGTTTCTAACCGGTTTTGCTTGTCAGCTGCGGGTTTGGAACCCGCACGCATGGGGCGATATGCCAATCTGAACCGAGTATGCGGTTGCCCTGTATCCGCCCCCGTACGCACCCAATATAATTCGGGTTGATTCGCCAGAATAAGCTATCTCTCCAACCTCACCACCGGAATCTCCCGCCCCGCTCGCTGCGCATACCCGCTATACCCCGGATAGAGCGATGCGGCGCGGGCGAAGGCAGTGGCGCGTTCCTCGCCCGCCAGCTCGCGCGCAGTGTAAGGGTGGGCGACGCCGCCAATGGTCACGGTGACGGACGGATTGGCCTTGAGGTTGTGGTACCACGCCGGGTGGCGGGCCTGCCCCCAGTTGGAGGCGATGAGGATGATGCGCTCGCCGTCGGGGATGCCGACCAGCGGGACGGTGCGCGGCCGGCCGCTCTTCGCGCCGGTGGTCGTCAATTCGAGAAGCGGCAGGCCGGACAGGATGGCGCTGGCCGTCGCCCGGCCGCCGCTGAGGCGAAGGACGGCCGCGTCGATGTGGTGGACGGTGCGGGCCGATAGCCAGGCCACCGGCCGCGTGGCGAACAGGCGGCGCACGGCTTGCTGGGCGATGTTGGGTGAATCAGTCCATGTGCTCATGAGACAAAGCCTCCTCCCGGCGGCCGCTCTATCATGGCGCAGGGTAATCGCATGAAGAATATTGGACCGCGAATGAACGCGAATGAACGCGAATGAAAGTGATTTTACGCGAATGAACGCGAATGAACACGGATATGACGGGTGGCTGCGATATGGTATGCCCGGTCTCAGCCCGCTTTGTCGGTTCTCAAGGGTTATTTCTGACCATGTAAATCAGTGAAATCCGTGTCGTCCGCGTTCTGCTCGCTCCTTCATCTTTTCATGCGATTGCCCTGTATCATGGCGCGGTTCGCCTATTGAAACGCTATCATCATCGATATAATCATGTCCGGCGAAAACCTGATGAACATGATGATGTCACGATGCAAACAGGACCCCAGGCAACCCATCCGACAAAACCTTCATTGACCATCCACTCCACCCATCTCATCGCTTTGCTTGTCGCGTTGATGGGTGTGATCAATGTCATATCGTCTTCCCTGCCCGCCTTGAGGGATCGCTTTGCCACCCTTGAGCAGTTCCTGCCTTTGGAGGTCGTTGCGGGCAGCCGGCTGGCCACTGCGTTTGCCGGATTCGCCCTGTTGATGCTATCGGTAAACCTGTGGCGGCGCAAACAAGTCGCCTGGCTTCTGACTCTGCTGGCCCTGGCCGCTTCGGCGCTGAGTCACCTGCTGAAAGGGCTGGATTATGAGGAAGCCGGGATCGCCGTCGTCCTGATCATGGTGCTGTTGGCTTTCCGCTCCCGCTTCCATGCCCTGTCCGATTTCCCCTCCATCCGGCGCGGCATTCTCGTCCTGGCGGCCGCTTTGGGATTCACGCTCGCCTACGGAGCCATGGGGCTTTTCCTGCTGGACCAGCATTTCCATCAGCAGTTCGATCTGCCGGCCGCCCTCAAACAAACTCTGTTCATGTTCGTCGAATTCTCGGACCCCGGGCCGGAGCCGACGACCCGCTTCGGCCGATACTTCATCGATTCGATCTATCTGGTGGCCGCCGCCACGATCGGTTACAGCCTGATCATGCTGGTTCGCCCGGTGATCATCCGTCGGCCGGCGGGCCACGACGAACGCGAGCGGGCGCGGCAGATCGTCGAGCGTTACGGCCGCTCGTCGATAGCCCGTTTCACGCTCTTCGACGACAAATCCTGCTTCTTCAGCCCCAACGGATCGGTCATCGCCTATGTCGTCAAGGGAGGGGTCGCCCTGGCGCTGGGCGATCCCATTGGCCCGGAAGAGGACGTCGGGGCAGCGATCGCCGCCTTCAGTGATTATTGCGCCCACAATGATTGGCGCTCCTGCTATTACCAGGTTCGGCCGGACTATCTGGCCATCTACCAGGCCAACGGCTATCGCGCCCTCAACATTGGGCAGGAAGGGAGCGTCGATTTGGAGACGTTCTCCCTGGAAGGCAAGGCGAACAAGGAGTTCCGCACCGTTAAAAACCGCATGAACCGGCTGGGATTTACGACGGAATTGGTCGAGCCGCCCTTGAGCGACGACGTCCTGAGCGAATTGAGGGCCGTCAGCGATGCCTGGCTGGATATGATGCATGGCAGCGAGATGAAGTTTTCGCTTGGCTGGTTCGATGACGACTACATTCGCAACAGCGCCGTCATGGTTGTTCGCGATCCCGACGGCCACATCATCGCTTTCGCCAACCTCATATCGGAATACCGGCGCAACGAATTAACGCTCGACCTGATGCGGCGTCTGGGGGAGGTCGAACCCGGCACGATGGATTATCTTTTCCTGAGCATCATCGAATGGGCCAGGCAGAAGGGCTTTGTCTCTTTCAGCCTGGGGCTGAGCGCGCTGGCCGGCGTGGGCGAGACCTCCGAAGATCCGGCTATCGAAAAGGCCCTGCACACGATCTATGAAAACGCCGACAGGATTTATCATTTCAAGGGGCTGCACAATTTCAAGAGCAAGTTCCACCCCGTCTGGGAGCCTCGCTATTTGATCTACCGGAACGTCGCCAACTTGCCGGCGATCGCCACAGCCCTGGCCCGCGCCCATAGCGGCGACAATTTCATTTGGGCCTATCTCAATAAATAACATCAATACCACGGTCTGGCCGCTTCAGCATGGATGGGGCATTGCCGGCGCTTACGGCTCGTCCGCCCGTATGTAATGGGTATTCCGGCCCTTCCCCTGCCGCTTGATCAGGCCGAGGTGGATGAGGCGATTGAAGTCGAGGGTGCGCGTCGCTTTCGCCCGCTCCGTCAATCGGGCGTACTCCTTGTCGTTGATATAGCCATGGGCGTCGATGTGGGCGAGGATTAGCCGGTCGTGGGGGTTCAGGTTCGTCTCCGGAGTTCGTTGCCCGGCCAGATCCTTGCCGACCCGCTGCAGCTCATCCAGTATGCCTTCGGCAAAATACTCCAGCCAGGGGGTGAAGTCCAGTTCGTTGGCCAGATCATAGTAATTGCCGGAGGCTCCAACCATTTGGAAATAACGGCTGACGTTACGGTTGTAGTAATTTTCAAAGCTGAACAGGCCCATCAGGCGCAAGCCCAACCCGTTCAGCAGGTGGCTCGTTGCCAGGCGTGTGGTGCGGCCGTTGCCGTCCATAAAGGGGTGGATGATGACCAGTTGTTTGTGAAAAAGCCCCGCCATCAGCAGCGGATCGAGACCCTGATTTTCCCTCACGAAAGCCACCAGCTCCTCAATCAGCGCGGGCACATCCTGATGATCCGGCGGCAGAAAGATGATGTCGCCGCTGCGCGGTTCGCGGATGACGACCGGCTCCTGACGGAATCGGCCCGTCTGGTGCGCCGGCAGCAAGCCGTCCATCACCCCGGCATGAATGCGCAACAACAACGCGCCATCCAGGATCAACTCCCTCTGCTCATTCAGGGCGCTCAGGGCGTTGTTATAGTTGACCACCTCTCGCTCGCTATGGCGAAGGTGCGCGGGTTGGTTCTTCAGCAGTCGCTTGACGTCGGTCAGGGGCAACGGGTTTCCCTCGATGCTCGTTGACGCGTAGGTCGAAATGCTCCGCGCTTCGGCCTGCCGGTGCATGAGGACGACCTCAGGGATAACCTGCCTGTTCAACTCATGCACCAGCACCGTGATGTCCTTGATATCGCGCAGGAGTTTGGGCGTGATGGTGTAGCGTGGATTAAACATCGCTTTCGCCTAATTATAGCCTAATTATCGACTAATCGCAGCAGTGACGCCGGATGCATAAACAAACATCGACGCTGATCCGGTCACACCCTTGCCTCTTCACCTCTTTGCGCTAAAACTACCGTCATGCTCCCAAACAAGGCCGACATCATCATTTGTGGCGCGGGCATCGCCGGCATCTCGGCCGCCTGGCACCTGGCCGCGCGCCATGGCATCAAGGACATCCTGCTCATCGAGGAAGGCTCGCCGCTGATGCTGACCAGCGACAAATCGACCGAGGCCTACCGCAACTGGTGGCCCGGCCCCGGCGACGCGATGGTGCGCTTCATGAATCGCAGCATCGACCTGCTGGAGGAACTGGCCGGCCTCAGCGACAACTACTTCGCCATGAACCGGCGCGGCTATGTCTTCCTGACCGCCGACCCGGCCACGGCCGAGCGCTACCGTCTGTCGGCCGAGGAGTCGCAGCAACTGGGCGCGGGCGAGTTGCGCGTCCATCGCGGCCGGCCCGATGATCCCCACTACCCGGCCCACCATGCCGAAGGCCGGCCGCCCGAACTGGTGGGGGCCGACCTGGCGCTCGACCCGGCCATCATCCGGGCGCGCTTCCCGTTCATCAGCGAGGACGCCATCGCCATGCTGCACCCGCGCCGCTGCGGCTGGCTCAGCGCGCAGCAGCTGGGCATGTGGCTGCTGGGCGAGGCCAAGGCACGGGGCGTGCGGCTGGTCAACGGCCGCGTGACGGCCGTCGACACGACCGGCGGCCGGGTCAACAGCGTGACGGTGCGCACCGGCGACGGCGAACAGCGTATCGAGACCGGCGTGTTCGTCAACGCCGCCGGGCCGCTGGTGGACAAGGTGGGGGCGCTGCTGGGCGTGGATATTCCCGTGTTCAACGAGTTGCACGGCAAGGTGGCCATCAACGACCCGCTGGGCATCGTGCCGCGCGACGCGCCGCTGATGATCTGGAGCGACCCGGTGACGCTGCCCTGGGACGACGAGGAGCGCGAGGCGCTGGCGGCCGACGAGGAGACGCGCCGGCTGACGGAGCCGTTCCCGGCGGGCGTCCACTTCCGGCCGGAGGGCGGCCCGGGGGCGACGACGCTGCTGCTGCTGTGGACCTACCACGTGGAGCCGGCGCCGGCCGTCTGGCCCGTCCGCTTCGACCCGGAGTATGCCGAGGTGGTGGTGCGCGGACTGACGCGGATGATCCCCGGGCTGGCGGCCTATGGCGGCAACTTCGGCCGCCCCTATGTCGACGGCGGTTACTACTGCAAGACCCGCGAGAACCGGCCGCTCATCGGCCCGCTGCCGGTGGCGGGGGCCTACATCTTCGGCGCGCTCTCGGGCTACGGGATCATGGCCTCGCAGGCCGGGGCGGATCTGCTGGCGGCCCATATCGCCGGGAGCGAATTGCCGGGGTACGCGCCCGCGTTTGCCCTGAGCCGCTACGATGACCCGGCGTATCGGGTGTTGCTGGATGGGTGGGATTCGGGGGCGGGGCAGTTGTGAGGGTTGTAACTCAAGCCGCGAATATGGAATAATCTAATTGCAATCTGCGGGTAAATCGATGCATTTATACCTCGGTGTATGAGTTAATTGACAAACGATACGTAAATGAAATAATGATCTTTGTTCCGGCTATAACAAATATCCTCCATTCATAATTGTTCTTAACAAATCCCAAGTTGGGGTTCACATGAGTTCAACCGAAAAGGCTTTGGCTGCGATAGAGGTTGTTGGGCTTACAGGGGCAATCATCGCTGGAATACTCGGCAATCGAACCGCCTCTCTGATAATGATTGGAATGTTGCTGCTTCTTTGGCAATTGTGGATTACCAGAGAAATCATTTCACTTAGAGGGAGTTCTTCTAAGAGTGCAAAATTGGCGGAACCCAGCATTGTCAACATCGGGTAACTTTGTCCACAAATCATCGGGTTAAAATGTCCCCTGTTTGTCGGTAAAGATGTCCTGTCGGTTTTCTTAATCTGCCAATTCCACCTCCTTGGCCTCCTCCACAACTGGCTT
>JAGOZU010000133.1 GCA_018058545.1 Promineifilum sp.
GGCCGGGGTTGAGCACGACCCAGGCCATTGGCGTGATGCCGGTACTCTACGTTTTTCCGGCGCTGGCATTGGTGGGAGGGTATGGTTTACTCAAGTCATTAGCAGGTCGATCTTCAACATTGGGGAGCAAAGCGGCAAAGACAGGCGAAGACATCGCGCATCCCGGCCTCCCGGCGTTGGCCTTTCTCGGCGGCCTGCTGGCCCTGGCCTTGTTCACCATCCTCGCCGCCCAAACCGCTCGCGACTATTTCGGCCGCTGGGCCAACGAGCCGGAAGTGCGGGTACAATACGAGACAACCATGGTGACCGCCCTGCGCTATCTCGATGAAAACGGCCGCGGCCCGGCGACCGTTTCGACCATCACCCCCGGCCGCTATCACACGCCCGCCGTGGCCCTGATGACCCTCCACAACCCGGCCGTGGAGCCGCGCTGGTTCGACGGTCGCCGGAGCCTGCTGCTGCCCTCCGAGGCAGGAGCGCTTCTGGTCGTCCCCGGCTTCACACCCATCCCGCCCGAATTGCAGCGCTATTTGAGCGATGCTGTGCCGGTCGAGGAACTCCCCATGCGGCCTGACGACATCGACCGGCCGGTGCAAATCTACAAGTTGGGCGATCCCACCCTCGCCCTGGCCCGGATGACCCCGCCAGAGTCCGCCAACGGAGCCGCAACCGGTGTCGACTTCCACAACATCGTCTTGTTGGGCTATGATCTGACGGCGGCCGAGGTTCGTCCCGGCGATACCCTGTCCCTGGTGACGGCCTGGCGGCTGGAGCAACCGCTGCCGGAGGCCTCGCTTTTCGCCCACCTGGTCGGGTCGGGCAGCCCGCAAGCCGTGGCCGACGGTCTGGGCGCTCCCGGTGAATCCTGGATAGCGGGCGATATCCTCCTGCAGTGGCACACCATGAGCATCCCCGCCGACACCACGCCCGGAACCTATCCGCTGGCCGTGGGCGTCTATACACAAGACGACGGCCAACGACTGGTGACGGATACCGGGGACAGCATGGCCGTTTTGACCACAGTGACGGTGCTCGATGAATAGCGTGACGCTCCATCCCGCCGAAGCGCGTGACCTTAACGGTCGCGAGGGGCTGGGCAACCTGATCCGCCGGCCGGGCGTGTGGGCGATCCTGATCACCTTGCTGGCCTTCGGGTTGCGCGTCTGGGCGCTGGAGGCGATACCGCCCGGTTGGCGCGATGACGAACTAATCGAAACCCTGGTCATCTCGCGCAATATTCTCCACGGCGACCTGGCCTTCTACTATGCCGACGCTTCCGGCCATGAGGCGCTCTATCACATGCTCAACTCGCTGTTCCTGGCCTGGTTCGGTCCCACGGGGCCGGGCATCCGGCTGCTGTCGGCCGTGCTGGGAACAGTGGCCGTGCCTCTCACCTACGTTCTCGGCCGTCGCATGTTCGGCGCGGCAACGGGCCTCACCGCTGCGACGTTGCTGGCCGTCAGCTTCTGGGGGTTGATGTACTCCCGCATCGGCCTTCGCCAGATCCTGACCCCGGCTCTGGCGCTGCCGGCATTCTACTTTTTCTGGCGCGCCATGGAGAGGAAGAACAAAGGCTCATCCCTCCGATGGTTCGCCCTCTCCGGGTTATTTCTCGGCCTCGGCTTCCACGCCTACTTCGCCTCGCGGGGCGCGCCGCTGATCCCGGCCGCTTGGGTGGTTTATCTGCTCATTGTCGCGCCGTCCCGGCTACGGGGCAGGTGGCGCGGTCTGGCGCTGCTGGCCGGGGTTACGGCGATCGTCGCCCTGCCGTTGCTGCTGGCCGTGGCCGCGCAGCCGGAGGCCGAAGGGCGCGTCGGTGAATTGGCCTTGCCGCTCATCGAAGCGCGCGCGGGCAACTTCGACCTCATGCTCAGCCATGCCGCGGCCGCGCTGACCATGCCCCACGCCACAGGCGATCCCGAATGGCTCTACAACATTCCCTATCGGCCGCTATTCGGCCCGGTCGGCGTGGTCTTCTTCTGGAGTGGCGTGGCCCTGGCGTTCTGGTGGTCGTTGGGACCAATCGCCAGCCGGGTCTTTCGGGGAACCTCGCGGAATCCCGATCCTTATAGCTTCCCCTCGGCCTTTCTCCTCCTTTGGTGGCTGGGCGGCATCTCCCCGGCCGTGCTCAGCGTACCGCCGGCCAGCCTGGGGCATGTCATCCTGGCCCAGCCCGCCTTCTACCTGCTGGCGGCTTTGCCCGTGGCCGCGCTGGCCGGGTCGAACCGCTTGCCGGCTGGACGTCGCGCCATCGTGGCTGGCGCGGCCGCCCTCTTGCTCATCGGTTCCACCGCCGTTCGCGACTTGCCCGCCTACTTCGTCCAATGGCCGGCTCGCGGCATGGTGCGCTTCCTCTATCACGCCGACGTGGAGGATGTCGCCGATTTCATTCTGAGCGATCCGGCGAACCCCTGGCCAACCGACTTCGGCATCACCGGGCCTCTGGCCGGGCCATGGAACCGCATCGCGTTTGACCTGGCCCTGGACGGGGCCGAGGTTCGGCCGCGCTGGTTTAACCCGGAACGGGCGCTGCTGCTGTGGCCCGACATCAGTTTCAGCGGCTATCCGGCCGTCGAATCACCTTACGCGGAAGCCTTTGAGCCACTGCCGGAGGGCGCACACCTGTCAGCCGATTACGTCCTGTCGCGCATCGCCCCATCCTACGATCCGTTCGCGGGCGAGGACCGTGTCTGGGTGAACGAAGCTCCTGTCTGCTTTTCCAACGGCCTTTGCTGGACGGCGGCGTCCTATAACCCGGAGACCGGCCTGCTGCAACTGGCCTGGCAACTGGAGGGCGACCTCGTCTTGCCGGAGATACCTCTCATCAGCAATCCACCGCCTCCGGGCGTCTACTCCGGCCTGCGCCTGTCTGTCTTCGCCCAACTGCTAGACGACGAGGGCAGCTTCCTGGTCGGCGATGACGGCCTGTGGGTCGACGCCGAGACCCTGCACGCCGACGACTCATTTATCCAGCGTCACTACCTGGTCGCGCCGGACGGTTCGCAACCGGCGGCCGTAAACTTCGGCCTCTACGATCCCATGACCGGCGAGCGCCTGTTGACATCGGACGGTCAGGATCGGATCATTCTGGAGCTTGATTAACCCCATGAGCGCCGAAGAAATGACGACAGACGAATTACAGGCAAGGAATATGGAGCGTCCGCCATCGGCATCCCGCCACCCATATCTCATCTTTGTCCTGGTGGCATTTCTCGTCATCGGCTTCGCCTATAGCGCCATCAATCCGCTGCATGAGGCGACGGATGAATTGCGCCACTATCGCTTTGTCCAGTACATCATCCAGCGCCACTCATTGCCCATTCAGGGCGAAGGGGGCGGACTGGATTGCACAGTGCAGGGCCATCACCCCCCGCTCTACTACCTCGCCGCCGCTCTGGTCACCTTGGGGGTCGATACGGGGCGCGACGTCTGCTATGAGCCACCAACCAACCCGTTCTGGACCTATCGCTATTGGGAGGTCGGCCGCGACAACAAAAATCAGTATCTCCATGGACCGGATGAAGCCTTCCCATGGCGCGGGGAAGCGCTGGCCGCCCATCTGGCGCGGGTCGTCAACCTGCTCTTCGGAGCGCTCACGGTCTGGCTGACATGGGCCACGGCGCGGGTCATTTGGCCCGATCGCCCGGCGCTGGCCGCCGGATCGGCCGCGTTTGTGGCCTTCAACCCGATGTTTCTCTATATGTCCGCGGCGATCAACAACGACGTCATCGCCGCCGCCGCCGGAGCGGCCGTCATCTATGTCTGCGTCCGATTGCTGCACGACGAACGCGGATTGACGCCGCGCTGGGGTTTGTGGCTCGGCTTGCTCTACGGGCTGGCCCTGATGAGCAAGTTCAACCTGGCAGCAATTATTGTCGTCATCGAGGCGGCCGTCACCTGGGTTGCCTGGCGCAAGAGGCAGTGGCGGCAATGGCTGGTGGTCAACTTGCTCATCGCCGGGGTCGCCGGGCTGTTGGCCGGCTGGTGGTTCATCCGCAACATAATGCTATATGGCGAGCCGACCGGCTTCGAGCGACTGACGGAGTTGTGGGGCGTGCGCGATCCCCGCGACAGTTTCTGGCTGGCGGTCTCCGAGCTGCCCTACGCCTGGACAAGCCTGTGGGGCCGCTTCGGCTATGGGCAGATCCCTCTGCCGTCGCGGATCTATGTCACGCTTTTCGGGGTGTTGTTGCTGTCTCTTGCGGGCTATGTTGTGGCAGCGGCGAGGAAGAGAAGAGGAGCAGGGGAGCAGAGGATCGGAGGAGAGGGGGAGCGATCCGGTCATCTCCCGCTCTCCCCTGCACCCCTGCACCCCATCTCCCCTGCACCCCTGCGCCCCAGCACCCCTGCCCTGCTTCTTCTCGTCCTCAACGTCGCCGTATTCTTCGCCGTGCTGTTCAACTACCTGCTGGTCAGCCCAGCCGGGCCGATGGGACGATTCTTCTTCCCGGCGCTGTCATCGTTGGCCATCCTGATGGTCCACGGCTTAAGCCTGTTTGGAACGACGAACGACGAGTTACGAATGACGAATAAGGAAGATGCCGGATCGGCCACCCGCCGTCCCTCTTTCACCGTTATATTGGCCTGGGTCGTCAATCTGGGCATGTTGTCGCTGACCCTTGTCGCTCTGTTCGGCTATCTGGCCCCGGCCTATGCGCGGCCGCCGTCGTATGCGGCCGACGCTCCACTACCCAATCCGGTCGATATCCGCTTCGATACATTGATCACCCTGCGCGGCTATGCCGTGGATCGCGAGACCGTCCGGCCGGGAGAGCCGATCGGCATCGAGCTTTATTGGGAAGTGACCGGCCAACCGCCGGGCGACTATCTGCTGTTCGTCCATCTCATCGACGACAAGACGGGCGCGGTGGTGACTCAGCGAGACACGCATCCCGGCCTGGGCAACTTCTCCAGCAGCCAGTGGCGGCCGGGCGACCGCTTTGTCGAGCGCCTGAGCATCTACCTGCCGGAGACAGCCTACGCGCCCTCCTCGGCCGAGTTGTCCATCGGCCTGTACGCCCCCGACGGCTATCGACTGGGCCTTACCGACGGCACAACGGGCGAAGGGCTGGGCGACGCCTTCCCCATCGGCCGCGTGAGCGTCGAGCCGCACGCCCCGCCCGGAGCGGAATCTATCCCGAACACCGGCGACTATAACTTCGAGGATCGCATCCGCCTGCTTGGCTATGATTACGCAAGTCGTGTCCTCTCGCCCGGGCAGCCTCTGGAACTGACATTATTCTGGGAGACGGTGCGGCCGTCACCGGGCGATTTCGAGGTACGAATTGAGGTGCTCGATGCAAACGGCCAGGTCGTCTCATCGCAGCAGGCGCGGCCGGGCGACGGCCGCAATCCGACGACAAAATGGCAACCGGATGCCGTCATCGCCGATACCTACCGGCTGCCTATCGATCCGGCGGCGGGCGAGCACCCCATCATTCGGCTGTCGCTGGTGGATGCCGCCACCGGCCGTTCGCTTAACCTGATCGCCCCCGATGGCCACTGGATCGACGATGTGTTGCGCCTGCCGGCTGTGGGCATCCGTGAGTGACCCGGCTTTTCATGGGCAGGGAAATCAACGGTTATACTCTCGCCATCCGTCCCATTGACGCCCGCCCACGCCTGGAAAATATTGCCCCGAAAATGCCACCCGGATCGTAGGTAAATCGTCGCCTATTTCCGTTGACCCGCCCCTATGCCCCTTGTATACTATGATCATGAGGCTGAAAACAATTCCGGCAGCCAACAATCGAATAGTTCTGTGATCGCACGCCTGGCCGCGTGCGTTTTTGTTTTATCGGCAGCGAGGGTCATTAGCAGGTAATGAGGAGATAAACAACATGGATTATGGTATGATCGGCAAGATTGAAAAGGCGAAGTACTACGCGGAAGAGCGAGACAGCCGCATCCAATTTCAATCTCTTCGTGTGAGTGTGCTGGGTGACAACGGCGTCGCCCACCATGTAGGGTATGACAACGGTCGCTGGGACTGCGACTGCAACTACTTCAGCTCACACCAGGTGTGCAGCCATACCATGGCGATGGAACGGATTCTCGGCAGCATGGTCGAGATAGGCGTTCCCGCCTAGCGTACAACCGAATACAATTTAGACCAAGACGTGCCCTGTTTCTGCGAAAAACAGGGCACGTTTCGTTATAATCCCTCATCGATCCGGAGGTGAATATGGACTATGTAACCCGTCCGTCCGATCACGCAGGCACGCGCGAGGACAAACATTTCAAGACGACGCTCTTTCGCGGCGATGCTCTGATGCTTGGCCTCAACTGCCTGGAATCAGGGCAAACTCAGGCGGCCCACAGCCATGCCGAACAGGATAAATTCTATTACGTCATCGAGGGGGAGGGGCGCTTTCAGGTCGGCAATGAGTTCGTCATGGCCGGGGAGGGGCAGCTGATATGGGCGCCCGCAGGCGTCATCCATGGCGTGACCAATGAGAGCGCTCATCGCCTGATTGTACTGGTCGGCATCGCCCCCGCGCCATGAAAGACGGCCGTATCACCATCGGCGGCGTCGAGTTCGATATCCGGCTGACGCTGCTCATCATCTACTGCACTATTGTGCCCATCCTCGACTTCTATCAGCACAGCCCCACTGGCGTCAAGGCCTGGGATCGGTTCATCTTTTACTTCATCGGATCGGCACTGTTCATTCGGATCGTCTATCGCGAGCCGCTGGCCAACTTCGGCTTCCGATGGGGCGACTGGCGACGGGGCTTGCTCTACACCTTCGTCGCCTGCGCCGCCATGGCCGCCATCCTGTGGTTCGTCGCCCGCGACCCGATCATGCTAAGCTTCTACAAGACCAAAGCTCCCCATGGCCTCGGCCGCGCCGTCTTCCTGAACGGCGTGGAACTGTTCGGGTGGGAGTTCATCTGGCGCGGGTTGGCGCTTTTCGCTTTCGCGCGGGCCTTCGGGCCGGGGCCGGCCATCGCACTGCAGGCGGTGCCCTTCGCGTTCATGCATCTGGGCAAGCCGGAGATCGAGACTCTGAGCACGATCTTCGGCGGCATGGCCTTCGGTTACATCGCCTGGCAAACACGCTCCTTCGTCTATCCCTGGCTCATCCACTGGTTCGTCACGGTCTTTACCCTGCTCATCGCCACAGGCGCGTTGTAACGCGATTTTGGGAGGACAGATCACTTGAGGACATTGTATGGTCGTGTTGTTGTTGATAACACTGCATCCATTCGGCACATTCCCTTGCCACAGGCGGCCAACAACGCCAGGATGATCAGGATTGCATAACCACGAACAGCGATTGCACGCGCCATGCCGGAGCCTCCACAGGACGGATAGAACCGCGCCTGTTATATCAGAAATCGGTCGGGCAGGATAATCGGCGTGGCGCAAGCTGTCAGCTTGCGATCCCCGCCTCCCGCCAACGGCCGCCCTTGTTGCCCACCTCCTGTGGTAATTTCCGTATCCGGATCACGCAGGGGCGAGGCGGCGGCAAGGCCACCACCGTCGCGCAGGACGGCCGGATTCGCCGTCATCTCGTCCTCCGCGGCCGCGCGGGTTGCCTGGTCGGCAAGCTGACAGCGTGCGCTACAGGCCCCTACCCCCTCCGATCATATTGAATATATAGATATTATTGATTTAATACGCTGTTACATAATTAATCTAAATTATCTTGAATTTAGAATTGGACTCATTAACAACCGAATAACGAGCGTTTAGCTTCTCCCGGCTGGTATCGATGGAGAACTGCCAGTTGATA
>JAGOZU010000134.1 GCA_018058545.1 Promineifilum sp.
TAGCTCAATTGGCAGAGCGACGGTCTCCAAAACCGTAGGCTGCGGGTTCGATTCCTGCACCCCCTGCCTTTGGCGGCCACTATGGCCGTAGCCTGTTCGTACAGGCACCGACAAAAAGGCCGGCCCCACAGCCGGCCTTTTAAGAGCATCGGTTTATAGACTGGCGAGACAAGATCGTAAGAGGATAATAGCGTGGCGAAGAAAGAAGAAACAACGGCGGTAGCCCAGGAAAACGCGCTCAGCCGCTACTTCCGCGAGACGCGCGGCGAATTGCGCAAGGTCGTCTGGCCCACGCGCGAGGAAGCCTGGCGCCTGACATTGATCGTATTGGGCGTGACCTTCGCGTTTGCGTTGTTCCTGTGGGCCGTCGACTTCATGTTCTCGAATATGATCAGGCAGTTGATTCAACTGATCCTGGGCGCCTAGGCAGATAAGAGCGATGGATAACGAAAAGGATTTGCTGGACGAACTGGACGACTCCGACGATATGCCGGAATCGGGATTGCTCGCCGCCACGGCCAACGACGCCATGGGCGAGGACGGCCGCGCCTGGTACGTGATCCACTGCTATTCGGGTTACGAGAACAAGGTCCGCCACAGCATCGAGCAGCGCATCGAGACGATGGGCATGCAAGACCATATCTTCGATGTGGTCGTCCCCACCGAAGAAGAGATCGAGATCAAGGAAGGCAAACGTCGCACCGTCGAGCGCCGCGTCTTCCCCGGCTATCTGCTGGTGCAGATGGTCCTCACCGAGGAGTCGTGGTACGTCGTGCGCAACACGCCCGGCGTCACCGGCTTCGTGGGCATGGGCGACGAGCCGACCCCCCTGCGGGCCGACGAAGTGGCCAAGATCATGAACCGCATGGAGGCCGAAGCCCCCAAGGTGAAGTTCGACTTCCAGGTCGGCGAGAAGGTGCGCATCGGCACCGGTCCGTTCGTCGATTTCATCGGGTCGGTGTCGGAGATCGACGCCGAGCGCGCCAAGGTGCGGGTCATGGTGTCGTTCTTCGGCCGCGAGACGCCGGTCGAACTCGATTTCCTGCACGTCCAAAAGGTCTAGACTGTGGCGCAAACTATAGTTTGCGTTATAGCGTAATGAAATCAGGAGGAGCCTGCCCAGGCAGGCGTCAGGACTCCGGGAGTAAAAATGGCAAAGAAAGTTAAGGCAATAGTCAAGATTCAGATTCAGGGCGGCAAGGCAAACCCCGCCCCGCCCGTCGGCACGGCCCTCGGCCCGCACGGCGTCAACCTCATGCAGTTCTGCAAGGAATATAACGCCCGCACCACCAACATGGTGGGCCAGATCGTCCCGGCCGAGATCACCATCTTCCAGGACGCCAGCTTCACCTTCGTGCTGAAGACGTCGCCCGCGGCCGACCTGTTGAAGAAGGCGGCCGGCATCAAGAGCGGCTCGGCCATCCCCAACCGCGACAAGGCCGGCTCCATCACCCGCCGGCAGTTGCAGGAGATCGCCGAGATCAAGATGAAGGATCTCAACGCCCGCGACGTCGAAGCGGCCATGGCCATCGTCGCCGGCACCGCCCGCAGCATGGGCATCACCATTACTGACTAATGACAAATGACGAATGACGAGCGACGAATGTCCCGTCATTCACCTGTGGGAGAGCGGCCGAAATTATAGCAAACCGCTCGCCAAGACAACTCCTGTTGTCCCAAGGCAACTCCAGTTGTCCCAAGACAACTCCTGTTGTCCAACCACCAAGGAGATAATCATGCCTAAAAGAGGACGCAAGTATCAAGAGGCCGCGGCCAAGGTCGATCGCAACAAGCTCTACAGCCGCGAAGAAGCCATCAAACTGGTCAAGGAAACGGCCTACACCAAATTCGATCCCACTGTCGAGGTGCATATGCGCCTCGGCGTCGACCCGCGCCACGCCGACCAGCAGGTGCGTGACGTGGTCGTGCTGCCCAACGGCCTGGGCAAGACCGTGCGCGTACTGGTCTTCGCCGAGGGCGAGGACGCCAACGTCGCCCGCGAGGCCGGAGCCGACTATGTGGCCGACGACGAAATGCTGAAGAAGATCCAGGAAGGCTGGACCGACTTCGACGTGGCCATCGCCGTGCCGGCCATGATGGGTAAGGTCGGCCGTCTGGGTCGTGTGCTCGGCCCGCGCGGCCTGATGCCCAACCCCCGCGCCGGAACCGTGGCCCCCGCCGCCGATCTGCCCCGCCTCATCGATGAGGCCCGCGCCGGCCGTGTGGAGTTCCGCGTCGACAAGACTTCCAACATCCATGCCCCCATCGGCAAGGCCGGTTTCACCGAGGAGCAGCTGGTCGAGAACCTGACCGCCTTCATCGGCGCCGTCAAGCGCGCCCGCCCCGCCGCGGCCAAGGGCACCTACATCCAGAGCATCACCGTGGCCAATTCGATGGGCCCCGGCATCAAACTGGACACATTGGAAGCGACGTTGTAAAATAGTTTTTCAAGTTAACTCGTTGTCTCTACCCAAGACAGCCGGTGGGCGCGATGATAAGCGCCCTTAATTCCCGGCCGAGGTGGAGTGATAAGCGAATCATTCGGGATGTGGCCTATCGGCCCAGACCCCGCTCTCGCAAGTCCTCCTGTCGGCCACCCGGTAAGAGGACTTTTTAATTGGAATGAACCGGCAAACAGTTCATTCATCAGTGGAGGTGAAAATCTTTGGCAATTAACAAGGAACGAAAGGATGAGTTGGTGGGGCAGTATCGCGAACTGCTGCAGAACAGCTCGGCCATCTTCCTGGCCCAGTATGCCGGCATGTCCGTCAAAGAGCTGGAGGCGCTGCGGATCAAGGTCGGCGACGCCGACGGCCGCGTCAATGTGACCAAAAACACATTGCTGCGCATCGCCATGGAAGAAAACGAGCTGCAGCCGCCCCTCGACCTGCTGGCCGGACAGGTCATCACCAGCTTCGCGCTGGGCGAGGCCCCCTCGCTGGCCAAGGTGCTGGTCGATTCGGCCAAGACCAACGACAAGATCAAGATCATCGGCGGGATGCTGGGCGACCGTCGCCTGTCCCCCGCGGAGATCGAAGCGCTGGCCACGTTGCCGTCGCTCGACCAGTTGCGGGCCCAGATTTTGGGTCTGATCAACGCGCCCGCGCAGGGCATCGTATCGGCCGTCACCAATGGCGTGCGTCAGGTCGTCAATGTCCTCGACGCCTACACCAAAAAGGACGAAGCGGAACCCGAAGCGGCCGCCGCCTGACTATCACAAATTTAAGATCTATAGAGATTTAGGAGACTCATACAATGGCAGACCTGGATAAAATCGTAGAAGACCTGAGCGCCCTCACTTTGCTGGAGGCCGCTGAACTGACCAAGAAGCTGGAAGAAAAGTGGGGCGTCAGCGCCGCCGCTCCGATGGCTATGGGCATGATGCCCGGCATGATGGCCGGCGGCGCCGCCGCTCCGGTCGAGGAAGCCGAGGAGCAGACCGAGTTCAACGTCACCCTGAAGGACGTCGGCCCCAAGAAGATCGAGGTCATCAAGGCCGTTCGCGCCCTGACCAGCCTGGGCCTGAAGGAAGCCAAGGACGCCGTCGAAGGCCTGGCCACCATTCTGGAAGGTGTCAGCAAGGAAGCCGCCGCCGAGGCCAAGAAGTCCCTCGAAGAGGCCGGCGCGGTCGTCGAAGTCAAGTAATCGTCGCAACCGGTCGCTTCCGCGACCCAATCGACTTAAACGGGCGGCCGGTCACTTTTTTTTGACCGGCCGCCTGTTTTCATGATGGCAAATCCCGCCCCACCCCCCACCACTTTCATCCTCGCCTCCCAATCCCCCCGGCGGCGGGAGTTGTTCGCCCTGCTCGGCTACCCGTATGAGTCGCTCGCCCCCGATGTCGATGAGGACGTCCATCTGGCCGCCGAACCGGCGACCTATGTCCGACTGACGGCGCGGCAGAAGGCTGAGGCAATAGCCAATTCGCTGCCTGCCGGCAGGCGGCTGATCGTCGCCGCCGACACGACCGTGGCCCTCGACGGCGCGATCATGGGCAAGCCGGGCGATGACGACGAGGCCTGGTCCATGCTGACCGCCCTGCGCGACCGCGCCCATCAGGTCCACACCGGCCTGTGCGTCCTCGACCCGGCCACCGGCCGGGAATTCACGACGGTGGCCACGGCCGATGTGACCATGCGCGACTACAACGACGTCGAGATCGCCGCCTACATCGCCACCGGCGACCCGTTCGACAAGGCCGGGGCCTATGCCATCCAGCACCCGATCTTCCGCCCCGTGGTCGCGGTGGCGGGCTGCTATCCGGCGGTGATGGGGCTGCCGCTGTGCGACCTCATCCCCCTGTTCCGGCGGCTGGGCCTGTCCGATCGCTTCGACCCGGCGGCGCTGGCAGCCGCTCACGGGAGCTTCATCCACGCTTGCCCGTCGTCATCAGTGTGGTACAATGTTTGACATAATTCCCCAGGACACGAGGGACGACATGACCAGCACGCTGCACGACGCCATCGCGGCTGTGCGCGCCGGAGATTTGGAGCGCGCGCAACTTATCGCCGCCGACATCGTTTATAACAACCCCGACGACTCCAACGCCTGGTATCTGATGAGCCAGCTCGTCGATTCCGACGCCCGCCGGGCGGCCTATCTGAATAAAACCTTGTCGCTGAACCCCGCCCACCCCCGCGCCGCGGCCGAATTGGCGGCCCTGCCGTCGGGAGTGATTGGCGCGCTGTCGGAGGCTCCAGCAGCCTCGGCGGCCCCGGCGGCCGTGGCCGAAGCGGCCGTTGAGGAAGTCGAACTCGCCCCGCAGCCCGCCCCCGCCTGGGAGACGGCCGTCCCGCCGGCAGCGCCCACCCGACCGGAACCCGTGGCGGCTTATGCCCCGCCTCCGGCCCGAACCGCGGACGAGGAGGCGTTTGTCGAGGAAGTGGCCAGCTCCGCCCCGGAGTGGCTATGGCCGCTCAGCCCGCAGCAAGTGGCGGTGGAGAGGCAAACGACGCAACAGCCGGAAGGCGAGGCCTCGCGCCCCATGACCCCGCGACCCGCCACCCCCCCAACCGCCCAACCGGCGGCCGCCAAACCCGCCGCCCCGCGGCCGAGGAAACCCGCTCCGGCCAAAAAGAGCAACAATACAGGGCTGACGCTACTGCTGGGGGTGCTGGGTCTGCTGACCATTCTGGTGCTGGCGGTTTTGTTCTACCTGCTTATTTTTAGCTAACGAACTGGAAAGTTCGCACATTCCTTCCGTCATCTGCTCTTTTTTGCGGTATACTGTGCAGAATGTCACCGACGATAGCATTTCGAAGGCTGAAGTCACCGGCATCAGTTCGATCGGTCTCTGGTTGCTGGCGGCCGAGCGGGAATACTTCATCCCCTTTGCCGATTATCCCGACTTTTTGCAGGCTACTGTCGAACAGATTTACCGTGTCGAAGCCATCTCTCCCACGCAACTCTACTGGCCCGATCTGGACGTCGATATCGCCCTGAACGCGCTGGAAACGCCGGAGTTGTTCCCCCTGATGTTCAAACGATAAACAAGGTCAGAGCCTGAATCGCGGTCAGGCCCTCCTCAATCCTCCTGTACCACAGCCCGCTACGGCAACCAGCCCGGCAGATACCCCTCGGCGGCCACCAGCGTCTCCTCGCCCGTGGCCACCTCCAGCCGCCAGACCGAAGCCACGGCTGCCGGATCGCCCATCTCGTACCGCTGAAACAGCAGATAGCGCCCGTCGGGCGACCACGACGGCGGGCCATGGCTGACGGCCGAATCGTCGGTCAGCGGCCGCGCGTCGGCGCCGTCGGGCCGCATCAGCCATAGCTGCCGCCCGGCCACGGTTCCCGCCGGGGCGCGGCCGAAGGCCAGCCATTGGCCGTCGGGCGAGAAGGCGGGCGCGCTGTCGGCCACGGCCGCATCGAGGCTGAGCCGTTGGCGCGGGCTGTCCTCGGCCACGATCGTCCGGTAGAGGTAGATGTTGGCCGATTCCTGAATCGGCGTCGGGGCGCCACCGGCCTCCGGTGCGGTTTCGTGGGCCTGCACGGCGATGTCGCCATAGACGACCTCCGCGCTGTTGGGACTCCAGGCGGCCGGGCTGCCCACGCGACTGCCGAGCAAACGCTGTTGCCCGTCGGCCAGCCGGTAGAGCACCACTCCCTCGTCGGCCATGGAGACGTAGCTGAGCCACCGGCCATCGGGCGAGAAGCGCGCCCCATAGGCGGGGGCCTCCTCCCCTTCGATGAGCGGCAGGCTGCGGCCGTCGTTGGGATCGAGCCGGCGCAGGCGGGACGAGCCGGGCAGCCCGTCCAGCCAGGGGCGCAGCTCGTAGATCACGGTGCGGCCGTCGGGCGACCAGACCGGCGCGGAACATTCGGCCGCGGGGCAGTCGAGCAGCGCCCGGTCGCCGCCGCCGATCGTCAGCAGGCGCAAGGCCGATCCCCCCTCCCCGCCGGCGGCCGTCCCTACGCTGTAGAGGATGCGGCGGCCGTCGGGCGAGACGGCGTAGTCGACCACCGGCGGCGCGGCCGCGTCGTTGCCGGTCAGCGGGCGGGCCGGGGCGTCGCCGGGCGGCTGGACATACAACTGCGGCGTTCCCGCCGGGCCGTCGCGCAGGAAGAGGACGGAGGGGGAATCATGTCGGCCGCAAGCGACCAGCAAGAGGAGGAGGAGCAGCAGGGCGAAGCGCATGGAATTACGAATTACGAATTACGAATTACGAATTGAAGAGCGCAGTTCCGCATTAATCGGGGAGCCGAATGCGCAGACGGGTTCGCTCGGCGGTGATGATGGCCCCGGACGATAATTTATCGGCATGGTTGGCCAACACCAGCAGGCAGACGGCGGCCTGCTCCCGCGTAGCCATATTGACCAGCCGAACGATACCGCTGTGGGGTCGGCCGTGCTGAACGGCCAGCGCGCCGAAATCCTTGTCCAACGTTATCAGGACGCGACTTTCTCGAAATGCGTGGGCCAGGATGATTTCGTCGCCCGGATCGCTTTCCCAGTCGCCGGACCAGGCCACGTCATGTCCGGCCTCGACCAGCACGGGCTGAACCAGCAGGCCCGACACGCACGTATCCAAAAGGACTTTCATGCCGGGGCAAGGGTCAGGGGTTCAATGTGTTCCTGCGCGACGACCTTCCGGGCGTAGAGCAAGCAGGCACGGATGTCGTCCGGTTCCAGCCACGGATAAGCGATCAGAAGCGTCTCGGCTGTGTCGCCCGCAGCCAGCATCCCCAGCACATGCTCAACGGCCAGCCGCCGCCCACGGATGATCGGTTTGCCACCGAAGATCTGCGGATGAAACGTGATGCGAGCCAACAAGTCGCTTTCGCTCATAATCATACTCCAGGTTAATTCACTTGGCAGAGTATACCATGTGGCGGGAGTTACGAACGACTGATTCGTAATTCCTGTTCCTCACCCATGCTCCGCCTGATTCCCGAATATCCGCCGGTAATCATCGGCGCTCACCCACCACGGTGTCTCCCGGCGGCAGGCCGGCAGGGTGTGCGGGATGCGGCAACTGTTTGTCGGTTTCGTCATTCGTCATCCCCCATCCTACTCCCCCTGGTCCGCCTCCTCGTCGCCGTCTTCCCCGAACTCGCCGGCTTCAGACGGGTCTTCCGGTGGCGCGCCCGTGCCCGCCTCGATGAGGACGATTTCGGCCTCGGTCAGGC
>JAGOZU010000135.1 GCA_018058545.1 Promineifilum sp.
TCTACCTCAACGCGGGCAATCATAATATCACCGTGCAATATTATGAGGCCGGCGGCGTGGCCGTGGCCCGGATGAACTTCGTGCTCATCAGCGGCGGCGGCCAGCCCACCCCGCCAGTGCCGGGCGATCAGTGGTTTAACGAGTACTTCTCGAACCCGAACCTCAGCGGCACCCCCGCTCTGACGGGCACGACCTCGGCCGTCAACTTCAACTGGGGCTTCGGCTCGCCCGCCCCCGGCTTCCCGGCCGACTTCTTCTCCGTGCGCTGGGTGCGCAACCTGAATCTTGAACCAGGCCGCTACCGATTCACGGCCACGGCCGACGACGGCGTGCGCGTCTGGGTCAACAACGCCCTGATCATCGACCAGTGGCGAATCCAGGCCCCGACCACCTTCAACGCCGAGATCGACATATCGGGCGGCCAGGTGCCGGTCAAGGTCGAATATTTCGAACAAACCGAGCGCGCCCAGGTTTCATTGAACTGGGCCAGAATCGCGGCTCCGACACCGCCTCCGCCACCACCGCCACCTCCGGCACAGACCGGCTTCGCCGCCGAATATTTCAACAACCGCGATCTGGCCGGCTCGCCCGTCCTGACGCGCAACGACCCGTCGGTCAACTTCAACTGGGGTCACGGCTCGCCCGGATCGCAAGTCCCGGTCGACAACTTCTCGGCCCGCTGGAACGCCAATATGAACTTCGCCCCCGGGCGGTACCGCTTCTCGGCCTCCAGCGACGACGGCGTGCGCGTCTGGGTCAACAACCAGCTCATCATCGACGCCTGGCGGGATCAGCCGGTGCAGACCTTCACCGCCGACGTGGATGTCAGCGGCACGGTCCCGGTGCGCATCGAGTATTACGAAGCCACCAACCTGGCCGAGATGCGCTTCTCCTTCACCCTGATCTCCGGCCAGTCGGGCACGGGGGGCGCCTTCCCGGGCACGGCCACGGTCACATCCTACCGGCTCAACGTCCGCCAAGGCCCCGGCACCAACTTCGGCATCATCACCACGCTCAGCACCGGCAACACCGTGAACCTGACCGGGCATCGCAACGGCGACGCGACCTGGGTGCGGGTATCGCTGCCCAACGGCACAGTCGGCTGGGTCAGCGCGCTCTACGTGCGGACGAGCATCCCCGTCAGCGGCCTGGTCCCGATCGTCGGCTCGGATCCGCTGCCGCCGCCGTCCACACAGCCGGGGGCCACAGTCATCACCGGCGCGCTGAACGTTCGCACCGGGCCGGGCGTCGGCTTCCCGTCCTTCACCCAGATCACCAACGGCGCGACCGTCACCCTGCTGGGGCGGAACGCGGCCGCCACATGGGTCAAGGTCGCCTTGCGCGATGGCCGCCAGGGGTGGGTCAACGTCCACTTCCTGAGCACCAACGTCCCGGTCAGCAGCCTGCCGGTCCTCAGCAACTAATCGTCACAACTGACCTTGCGAGCCTCCCCGGTCGACAGCGACCAGGGAGGCTTTTTTTGTTGGGTAATCGTAAATCGCCCATTAGCCGTCGGGGCGAGACAACCGGCGAACCACGTATTTTGCCCGGCCAAAAGCTCTCGCGCCGGTTGTCCCGCCCGTACAAGTACAAGTTTTTCACCCTGGCTTTTTTGTTTTTGGCGTAGGTCGCATTACAATTAAGGTGACCGCGCGAAAGTCGGCAAGCCCACGAACAAGCGGCTCCGGAGTTCACCATGTTCGCCTTCGACATTCCTCCTCTCACCAGTCAGGTCCTGTTCGGCGCGCTGTTCATCTTCGCCCTGCGCGTGATCGGCATCACCATCAGCACCGTCCGCGTGTTGATCATGATGCGGGGCAAGAAAGCGGCCGCCTTTGTGGCCGGGTTCTTCGAGGTGCTGACCTACGTCGTGGCCATCGCCGAGGTCGTCAACAATCTCGACAATGTCTGGAACGTGCTCGGCTACTGTCTGGGCTTCTCGGTCGGCACGCTACTGGGCATGATGGTCGACGAGCGGACGGCCACCGGCTTCACCAACATCCGCGTCATCTCGCGCTACAAGGCCCAGAGCATCATCGAGGCCATCCACGAGGCGGGCCACGGCGCGACGGTCGGCTGGGGCCACGGCCGCGGCGGCACGGTGGGCATGATCGTGGCCGTCGTGCGTCGCAAGGAGACGGATTTGATCTGTGACATCGTCGAAACGATCGACCCCAACGCCTTCATCACCATCGAAGACGCCCGTTCCGTCCGGCGCGGCCACATGCAGATCGGTCATCATGAGAAATAAGGAAAGATAATCATGACCACCATCACCCTGCTCGACGGCAGCCTGAGGCTGTCCATATCCTGCGAGGAATCCGATAATGAGTTCGAGGACAACATTTGCCTGTGCTTCGAGGAAGATTGCCCGGAGGATGAAAAGGTTCTCTCGGCCGATGAGGTCAGCATCTACCTCACGCCGGAGCAAGCCGCGCTCATCGTGCTGGAGCTGAACCGCGTGCTGGAGTCACAGCGAGGCGGGGCGGCCGGCCACGCCTGACACCGGTTTCGCCCCCGAAACGAAGCCGGAAATTTTGGACAATCGGGACCAATCATGGACGCAAATACCAATCGCAAGAAAGTAACCATACTCGATCTGGCGGCCAAAAAGCGAAACGGCGAGCCGATCACCATGCTGACCGCCTATGATTACACCGGGGCGATGATGGTGGACGCGGCCGGGATCGACTCCATCCTCATCGGCGATTCGCTGGGGATGGTGATGATGGGGCTGGACAGCACCGTGCCCGTCACCGTGGAGGAGATGCTCCACCACTGCCGCGCCGTCGCTCGTGGGGCCAAATACGCCCATCTGGTGGGCGACCTCCCCTTCCTGTCCTATCAGGTCAGCGTCACCGAGGCCGTGCGCAACGCGGGGCGCTTCCTGAAAGAGGGCAACGTCGACGCCGTCAAGCTGGAGGGCGGCCGCGAGATGGCCGACACAGTGCGCGCCATCGTAGCCGCGGGCATCCCGGTCATGGGCCATCTTGGCCTGACGCCGCAATCGGTCAGCAAGCTGGGCGGCTACCGGACGCAGGGCCGAACCGCGGCCGCCGCCCAACGGCTGGTCATGGACGCTCTGGCCCTTGAGGACGCGGGCTGCTATGCCGTCGTGCTGGAGGCCGTGCCCGCCCCGGTGGCCGCGGCCGTCACCGAGCGCCTCGGCATCCCCACCATCGGCATCGGCGCGGGGCCGAATTGCGACGGCCAGGTGCTGGTCTACCACGATCTGCTGGGGCTATACGACAAGATTCAGCCGAAGTTCGTGAAGCAATACGCCAACCTGGGGCCGATCATCACCGCCGCCTTTGCTTCCTTCCGCGACGACGTCGCCGGGCGGCAGTTCCCGGCCGAGGAACATTCGTTTGCCATGAACAGCGCCGAACTCGAGGCTTTCCTGAAGAACCTCGATGTCCCCTTTTAAGCGGTACGAGGGTCAAGGTCGAACAGTCACCTAAGGACATGCCGGGATGAACATAGCGGTGGTGGGGGTCGGCGCAATGGGGTGCCTTCTGGGGGCTTCTCTGGGCGGCCTGAGCGACGTTATCCTCGTCGGCCACTGGCCGGAGCAGGTGGCCGCGATCGCCCAACACGGTCTGTGGCTGGAGCATCCCGACGGCCGTCGCAGCCACCATCGGCCGCGCATCACCGCCGGCATCGCCGCCGTGGGCCGGGTCGATGTGGCTCTGGTCGCCGTCAAGAGCCGGCAAACGGCCGTCGCCGCGGCCGAGATCGCCCGTTTCCTCGCCCCCGACGGACTGGCCGTCACCCTCCAGAACGGGCTGAACAACCGCGCCACCTTGCGCGGCGTCCTGGGCGACCGGCGCGTCTCCCTGGGGGTCACGTCGGAAGGGGCCACCGTGCTGGGCGTGGCCGAGGTACGGCATGCCGGTCATGGCCTCACTCATTTCGGCCGCGACGAGGCGCTGGGCGAGGCCCAACAGGCGCGACTGCCGGAACTGGTCGAGCTGTTCAACCGCGCCGGTTTCGCCACGCAACTGGTCGACGATATCGACGGCCTGGTGTGGGGCAAGCTGGCGGTCAACGCCGCCATCAACCCCCTGACGGCCCTGCTGCGCGTGCCCAACGGCTTCCTGCTGGAGCATGAGCCGCTGGTGGCGCTCATGTCCGAGGCGGCGCGAGAGGTGGCCGCCGTAGCCGACGCGCAGGGGATCGCCCTGCCCTATGATGACGCCGCCGAACGCGCCATCGCCGTGGCCCGGGCCACGGCCGCCAATCGCTCCTCCATGCTGCAGGACATCCAGCGGGGCGCGCCGACTGAAGTCGAGGCCATCTGCGGCGCGGTGGCCCGCGTCGGCCGCGAGCTGGGCGTGCCGACACCCGTCAACATTCGGCTGTGCCGTCTGGTGCGCCGGACCCAGAGCGGCGACCCGCCTCTGGCCACGGCGGGCGACGTGACCGGGCTGCTGCGCCTGATGAGCAAGGAATCAACTCACTAATCTCATGAAAATCATCCACAGCATCGAAGGCATCCGGGCGGTTCGCGGCGGCTACGGCGCCCAAAGTGTGGGACTGGTGGCGACGATGGGCTACCTCCACGAGGGCCATCTGTCGCTGGTGCGACGGGCCAAAGCCGACAACGACCGCACAGCGGCCACGATCTTCGTCAACCCCAAGCAGTTCGGGCCGTCCGAAGACCTCAGCCGCTACCCGCGCGACCTGGAGCGGGACCTGGCCCTGCTGCACGGCGAGGGGGTCGATCTCGTCTTCGTGCCCGACGACGCGACGATCTACCCCGCCGACTTCCAGACGGTGGTCGACGTCACCCGGCTCACCCAAACGCTGGAGGGGGCGCGGCGAGCGGGCCACTTCGCGGGCGTGACCACCGTGGTGGCCAAGCTGTTCAACATCATCCAGCCCACGCGGGCCTACTTCGGCCAGAAAGACGCCCAACAAGCGGCCGTCATCCGGCAGATGGTCCGCGATTTGAACTTCCCCCTGGAGATCATCATCGGCCCGACGGTGCGCGAGCCGGACGGCCTGGCCCTGAGTTCGCGCAACAAATATCTGGACGCCGAACAGCGCCCGGCAGCCAAGGCCCTCAATCGGGCGCTGCGGGCGGCCGAGGCGCTATGGAACGACGGCGAGCGCGACGGGGCGGCCTTGCGGGCGGCCATGATGGCCACACTGGCGGCCGAACCGCTGGCGCGGGTCGATTACGTCAGCGCCGCCGACCCGACGACGCTGGTCGAATACAAGGGCGACATCCCGCCCGGCGGCGGCGTCCTGCTGTCCATGGCCGTGTTCTTCGGCCAAACGCGCCTCATCGACAACTTCCTGCTGGCCGACGAGGAGGCAAACCTGCCATGAGCTTCTCGCCCGACACCATGCCCGACGAGTTCATCGAGCGCATGCGCCAAGCCCGGCACGTCGTCGTCCTCAGCGGGGCGGGCATCTCGGCCGAGAGCGGCGTGCCGACCTTCCGCGACGCGCAAACCGGCCTGTGGGCCAAGTACGACCCGCAAGAGCTGGCCACGCCCGAGGCGTTCCTGCGCAACCCGCAACTGGTGTGGGACTGGTACGCCTGGCGGCGCGAACTCATCGCCGGGGTTGCGCCCAATCCCGGCCACCTGGCGCTGGCGCGCATGGAGCGGCTCGTCCCCCGCCTGACCGTCATCACCCAGAATATCGACAGCCTGCACCAGCTGGCCGGCAGCACCCGTGTCATCGAGCTGCACGGCAATCTGTCGCGCACCAAATGCCTGGACGAGGACCGGCTGGTGGAGCGTTGGCCGAAGACGGACGAGCGGCCGCCGCGCTGCCCCCAATGCGGCGGCTACCTGCGACCCGATGTCGTCTGGTTCGGCGAGGCGCTGCCGCCACTGGCCTTGCACCGCGCCATCGAGGCCTCGCGCGCTGCCGACGTGTTCCTCACCGTGGGCACGTCGGGCATCGTCTATCCCGCCGCCTCGCTGCCGCTGGAGACGATCGAGGCCGGGGGTCTGGTGGTGGAGATCAACCCGGAGGATACGCCCCTCACCCCCTGGATGGCCCACGCCTTTCGCGGGCCGTCGGGAGTCGTCCTGCCGGCGATCCTGTCGGCCGTCTGGCCGGCCTTGCCAACGTAAAAAATGTGTCGATCCGCCCAATTGGGCGGTACGATATTGGCCCATGGGCGCGCCCTCTGCTATCATCGCGGTAACTCTCCGTCCGTCATGCCGGAAGAAGCTGGAAACAATTCCATATCGGCCCAAACCGTCACGCGCAGGCAGGTGATTTGGGTCCATCTATCTTGTCAATACTATGAACGAAAACAACCCTCCCCCGCCCGTCAATCCCATGTTGCTGGAGCTTTTGCGCTGTCCGGTTGCCATCCATGAGAACAAGGGAGCCGAAGACCCCGGGCGGCTACGGCTGGTCGGCAATTGCTGGCTCGTGTGCGACGAATCGGGCATGAAATATCCGATCAGGGACGGGATTCCCATCATGCTGAGCGAGGAAGGGCGCAAATGGCGCGACACGGCCGAATCCGACCTGCCCGTCCCGCCGCCGGCCCAATGACAACGACCACCACCGCCATGAAGACCATCTTGCAGATCGAAGACAATTTCGCCAACCGGCGTCTGGTCGAACGGGTGCTCGAGCCGCACGGCTACCGGCTGTTAAACGCCATCGACGGCCAGTCGGGTGTCGACGCAGCCCTGGCCGAGCCGCCCGATCTCATCCTGCTGGACATGGGGTTGCCCGACATGGACGGGCAGACGCTGGTCGCCATCTTGAGGAACGCGCCGCAATTGGCCGGGGTTCCCATCGTCGCCCTGACCGCCTGGCCGCAAGATATCGCCGCCGAGATGGCCGAACGTTACGGCTGCGACGGCTGCATCACCAAGCCCATCAATGTAGCCGAGTTCGCCGGTGTGGTGGAATCATACATGATCCAATAGCGATCGGCAGTTTCATCACGATATCCGCTAACCGACACCATGATTCTCTTGCCCGCCAGTGATTTCAGCGTCGAGGAACTGACCGACGCCTACAACCGCACCCGCACGGACTATCTCATCCCGATGCCGATGAATCCCGGCCGCATGCAGGAGTATATCGACCTGTATGACGTGGATCTGTCGCGTTCCAAGGTGGCGATGGAGGACGAAATCATCATCGGTCTGGGGATGCTGGGCGTGCGGCCGGGCATGAGCTGGATCACCCGCTTGGGTGTGTTACCCGAGGGGCGGCGGCAGAAGACCGGCACCGCGCTGTTGGCCGGGTTGCTCGATGAATCCGACCGGCAGGGCCTGCCCGTCGTCTGGCTGGAGGTCATCAAAAATAACACCCCGGCCCACGAGTTGTTCCGGCAGTTCGGGTTCCGGGAAACGCGCGAGCTGATCGTGGCCCGGCGGCCGCCCGGTCCCC
>JAGOZU010000136.1 GCA_018058545.1 Promineifilum sp.
CTGATGGCCACTCGCCGGACAGCGATGGGTTCATCAGCCGTCTCGTCATCCGTCCTGTCTGAACCCGTGCCGTCACGATCTCCGGTGGCCCCTCTGGAATCCGCACCTTCCTCTGCCTCACGGCCGCGGCGGAGCAGGGTCTCATTGCCGCCTCGCGAATAGCGCACGACCTCGGATAATCCACCTTGCTTGCCGGGGGGTAGCTGAGTGTAATCAAATGTGACGTCCTCGAAAGTAAGGCTGCCCTGAACATCACCCAGAGGGATGGCATCAGGTTTGTCGGCGATCTCAAGCGGGATATCAAGCACCTCGAATACACGCTCGAAGCTAACCATGCTCTGGATGAACTCGATCGGCAAGCCGGACAACGACATGAGCGGGCCGTAAAGCTGGGTCAGATAAGCCCCAAAAGCGACGATGGTGCCGATGGTGAAGGCGCCTTTGATGGTCAAATAACCGCCTACCCAGTAGATCATGGCGGTGCCAACTGCGGCGATGATCCCCAGGATCATGAAGAACCAGCGGCCGATGACCGCGGAGCGAATGCCCAGATTGCGCACGGCGGCGCTGTCACGCTGAAATCGATCCAGCTCCCGTTCCTCGCGACCGAACAGCTTGACCAGCAGCGCGCCACTGACGTTGAGGGTCTCGTTCATCGTGGCGTTCATTTCCGCGTTGAGTACCATCGATTGGCGACGGAGATCGCGCAGAATGCGGCCGATTTTACGCGCAGGCAAGTAGAAGAAGGGCACGACGATCAGACCCAACACCGTCAGACGCCACTCAAGCGCCAGCATGATGGCCAGCGTGCCCACCACCTGAATCACATTGGAGAAAATCGATATGATCGTATTGCTGACCGCTTGCTGGGCGCCGACGACATCATTGTTGAGGCGCGACATCAATTCCCCGGTGCGCGATTGGGTGAAGAATCGCAACGACATCCGCTGGAAATGGGCATAAACGGCATTGCGCAGATCAAATATCATGCTCTCGCCGACGATGGCGCTGAGATTGCGCTGCCAAACGCCCACCAGCCCGCTGACGATCGGCACAAGGATCAACGCGATGGCCAACAGGTTGAGCTGCCATATATCGCCGTTGGGGATAGCGTCGTCGATGAGCGCCCGCATGAGCAGCGGAGAAACCAGGGTGATAGCTGTCGTCAGGATGATGCCGACCAGCAAGAGCAATACTTTGCCTGTGTACGGTCGGGCAAAACCCCATACCCGAACCAGCAAATCGCGGGTCACGACGGGGCGATCCTGCTTCTCTTCCTGACTCAGGAAAGCCCACCACCCGCCGCCATGGAAACCCATTGAACCAACTCCTTTCTGATCACCACATGACCAGACTGTCTCATTCTACGATACTGCCTGGAAAAGGGCGAGATCGTCCTCACTTCAACGCTCTTACTTCATCGGGGCCGGGAATAAAAACGGCCGGCGGACATCTTCGTGATGCCCACCGGCCAACTGCTTCGTCGAACCCGAAAACTTTTAATTGTCGAGCGGCATGACCGAATAGTTATCAAGATGCCAGAACGAATCTTCAATGAAGTCCGTCGATGTAAAGAACCCGAAGTACGGACTGTTGATCCAGCGGGTATCATGATATTGATACTGGAGTTTTAGCTCCTCCCCATACTTCCCGGCATATACACGAATGCTGTCGGCGCGAACTTCAAACCGATAATGGTTCCAGCCTTTGGGATCGATCTTTTTGTAAACGATCGCGTTTGATGGAATATCACCATATCGTTTCAGCGGGCTGCCGCCTTGTTGCGGCACATATTTCAGTTGATCGACACGCTCGAAAACCATCAGCATCTTGATAGCGTTCTGGTTCGCGTTGTCATAGATGCCGTTGGCATTGTAGAAATGATTGAAACAATTGGTCTGTTTCATAAATACTTCTTCGGAAGTCGTATCAGGCGGGCACTCCTGGCCATTCCAGTCGCCGCCAAATACCCCGCCGGCCGAGTTGGTATGCCCCGGCCCACCATCGTTCCCAACGATAACAGCATCGAAATCAATCACATAGGGGACACGCGGCGTGGGTCGCAATGGGCTGGCAATGAGCCAGTCCCATCGGCTTTCGACCTTCGTGACAAAATCGCCATCTTGATAAATGCCCTTAAGGTCTTCCGGATGCGTGCCCCGACGGACAGCCCATCCGGTGGAAGGATCTTCAAAGTCGTCCCAATAACCACCAACAACGGTCACGACATTGGACCATGGCCCACCGAACTGACCGACCAGGCTGCGCGCGCGATAGTAATAAACATTATCCGGCGAGGGCGCTCGTTTGATGGTTAGGGAGGCTGTCTCCCCGACGATGATAGGCGTCACAGCGGCAAAATTCGGCTCTTTCGCTTCCTGAATCTCGTAGCCGGTCGATCCGGGGCTGGTCGTCCACGACAGGTTCCAGCTATTGGCGCTATTCACCTGGCCGCCGGTCAGGGTGACCGGGCCTGGCTCGGGCATCAAGCCATAGGTCGTGTACGGTAAAAACTGGATGGGGGAAGAAGCCAGCTTGGTGGCTGTCACATCGGCATTGACCTCCAGCTCCTGTTCGGCGCTGACCAGTTGGGCGGTGTTGGTGACGACCGTGCCGATGGCCACATCAACATTCAGGATGACCGTGATGGAGATCTCGACGCTCTCCCCGGCGGCGGCCGTTCCTTCCCAGCTCACAGTTCCGGCGCTATAACCACAGGATGTGGTGATGAGCGGCGGGCATTGATGGCTGTAGTAGGTCACCTGCGCCGGCAACACGTCCGTCACGGTCACAGGGATCGCCACGCCACCACTGTTGGCGACGGTGATCGTATATTGGAACGTCTCGCCCGGGGCGACCTTGTTCTTCGAAGCGGTTTTGGTCGATCCGTCCAGATTGGCGGCGGCGATGGCGCCGTTCGGAATCGTGTGAGCGGCCAAATACCGGTCGATGGTCGCGGGCATGGCCAGAAGCTCCGCTTCCGTAGGGGCATCATAGGCTATGGGTGACGATTGGGCCGGTGGAGTGGACGGCTCGTCCCCCTGCGCGGCCGATATGGCTTGTGCAAATATCAGGACGCCCAGCAGGACCATGACGGCCGCAACGGCTCGCTTCATGGCTCCTCTGCGGGTCGTCCCTTGACGGGTTTGCTTGTTCTCAATCATGTGCTTAGGTCTCCTTATTGGTTCTTGCTTGTGGGGTAAGCAACGGTTGCATAATACTGTTCAACAAGGCTCCGGTCAAACGGGAGCGGAGAAGTCTCAGGTCGTGATAAGACATTTATAAATGGCGTTCACTATGGCACCTTATAGATCAGGAGTGAATACCCCACCATGGCGTCAGGCGCACGAGCGCGAAACCAGGCATAGACCTGTTTTTCCTCCACCCTGAGCGGCGGCTCCCAGAGGCTTGACGCGCTGATGGCATAGACGCCCGGTTCCGGCGCAAGCGGGCTGAATGGTACTTCCCACCACAAACGAAAGAAGGTATCCCGACCAAGGCCCGGCAGCGGCACATAGGGGATGTCGTAGTAGTCGGGGTTGGCTGTCCCGAACCAGCCCAACTTCACCTGATCCACCTCATTGGCCTCCATCCATGTCCGCAAGCGGAGCAAGTCCTGTCCCCAATCCACATTGCTGTCAGTGAGGATGCGATAGCCGTTGGCCGGACCGCCAACAACGGGGTTGAAATAGCTGAGGTAATGGGGGTGAATCCACAGAGCGACTGCCGTCAGCGCGGCCGCACCGGCGGCAAGTCCATGGCGCCAATCAATCCGGCGGCTGACTCTCCGCGCCTCCGAAGTCGCCAGGCCGCTTGCCAGTACGAGAAGATAAGGCAGCGCGGGCAGGACGTGGCGATAACCGATATTGAGGGCGCTTTGCATGACTAATAGATAGAAACCCATAGCGGCCACCAATAAAAAAATCGCCCGACTTCTGGTTGTCCGCTGATGAAGCAGAACCACAGCGGCCGCCGCTATCAGGAAAATCAGGACAATGGGCGTCTTGACAACGAAGGCGGCGGGGAAATAATACCACCAACCCTCTTCGGAGAATTGACCGAAGAGGAAGGCCGTGGCTCGACCTCCTCCACCCAGGAGCGCGATCTGCTCCAGCCCGGCCCAGAAGGTCGGCATAGGGGCGGGCAGGCCACTAAGCGGTTGAAGCAGTTCGCTGATGAAGTCCAAGGCTCCCCATTGCAGCCCGAAGATGAGCCAGACGATGAGTAGGGAAGCAAGGCCGCCCGTGATTAACTGGGCCAACCGCCGAAGGGCTGCCTGTCGACGATATTGGCCCGGATCGGAATAAAGGGGCAGCAATGCCAGCACGGCCCAGATGAACACAAACCCTAGAGCTGATAGCTTGCTGCCAAAAGCCAGCCCCATACAGAGCGCAGCCACCGCCCAGCGAGCCCATGACCAATGGTCAGCTATTTTCCAAAGGCGCAGGAGCATGAAGGTGGCCAGGAAAGTGAAGAGTATGCCACCCATGTCGGTCGTGGCGTAGCGGCCGTGAGCCATGAGGTTCGGCTCAAACAGAAAAAGGATGAGGGTCGGCAAGCCGGCGGCTGCCCCCCACAAGCTCCGCGCAAACCTAAAGCCGACCAGCGCGAGGGCAATGGCCAGGAAAACAACAGGCAGTCGGGAGAGAAAGACGATTCGCCCGACGTCGTGGTTATATTGCCACAGAAAAAGATCGGCGAACTCATACCAGCCCTCGCGCCGTTCCCAGCTGGGGTGATCGGTCGGCAAACGTAGCTCGGGCATGGTCAGGAGCGGCAGCGCGCTGAGAGAGTTGATCAGGGGCGGATGCTCCAAACTAAGGCGAGGGTCGCCAGTGCGCAGAAAGGCCAGGCCGCGAGCGATGTGGTTTTGCTCGTCCATAGTGGGGCTGTCATCGATCAGACTGCTGACGGCCAGAAAGAAGTAGAGAAGGATGGCTGTGACCGCCAGCCATACACGGACCGGGCTTCCGGGTTTTGATAGTCGCCGCCAAGATGCTTCAGGTGACATCACATGGCGATTATAAACCATCACGGCCAACGCGCGTCATCCGATAGCCATACGAATAGATCAGTCGATAAATGACGCCTTCCCGCGGATCATCTACAATTGGGCTTGATGGATCCCTCCACACAAACTCCAAACCCTGACGCCCGGACCAATCCGAATCGGCGACGACTCATGTCGCTGCTCAAGGTATCTGTCACTGTAGTCGGACTGTATCTGGTTCTGAGCAAATTGGACGCACGCGCGATCTGGGCCCTCATCAAGGACATCGAACCGGGCTGGATGGCATTAGGGGCGGTGTTGATCGCCCTCAGCCTGCCGCTACGGGCATTCCGCTGGCATATCGTTCTACATGGAGTTGGGTCGTCGATTCGTTTCGGCCGCCTTGTGGAACTCTATTTGGTGGGCAGTTTCTTCAATGCCTTTTTACCCTCGGGATTGGGGGGCGATGTCGTGCGCGCGGCCGAGGCCGCCCAGGATGTCGACAGCGGCGTGGCCGTCAGCACCGTTCTGATTGACCGGCTTTCGGGTCTGATGGCCATGTTTCTGATGGCCCTGGCTGTCTTGCCCTTTCGGCCGGAGGGGTTTCCGCCTCAGGTAGCCGCAACTATCGCGGCGATCTGTGTCATAGGATTGGTCGCAGGAATCGCGCTGGCTGATGGCCGGTTGTTTCATCTCCTCACACAATTTCTACCGGCAGGAGTCCGAGCGGCCGGGGATGGCTTTCTCGACCGACTGACGCGATCCATCAAATTGTGCAGCTGGCGAGCGTTGGCCGGCGCTTTGCTGGTGTCGGTCGCGTTCAATCTGTTACAGATGGGATGGTGGGCAGCTTCCGGCCTGGCTTTGGGACTGACAATTCCGTTCGGCTACTATCTCATTATCGTTCCAATTCTGGCCTTGGCCTTGCTGGTTCCATCGATTGGCGGACTGGGCGTGCGCGAAAACCTGGCCCCGCTATTGTTCAACGGGGCAGGAATAACGCCTGAGCAAGCGGTGGCGCTGACGTTGCTCGTATTCGGTCTGGAGCGCGTTGCCAGCCTGCTGGGAGCGCCAGTATATCTGGCCTCGATTCTTCGTGGTGCGCGCCGGCGGCCCGCATCAAACAACACCACAAGCCAAACCAAGTAACAGGTCTCTTTGCCCGTTAGTCGGACTCGGGCGACGATTCACCTTTAACGGGCTGAAAGGTGATCTCCAACATGCCGTTGTTCAGGCGGCCACCACCGGCTCGACGTTTGGCAAGTACTGCGGGCAGGATCATCTCGCGCTTGAAGTTGCCGATGGTAATGAACAATTCATCGCCCCGCTTGCGCAACCGCACATCATCGGCATTGACGAAGGGGATCGGCAACCGTAACAGGTAGCTGCCGTCACCGGAATCAATCACTTCCTGGACGATCCCCCGATAAAATATCTCGGCAGGATCGCTTCCACCGAAGCAATCCCGGGCCAGTTGACTGAGAGGTTCCAGTCCTACCACTTCATGAGAATAATAGGGGGCGTACCAAATCGGGAGCGGCCGAAAATTGTTCTCGATCATTTCGATATATTTCGCCTGAATGGCCCGACGGTTACGATAGAATTCGCTATCGTCGGCCGATTCGGGCAGGATGCGATTGATGATCACGCTATCGACGGGGTAGTTAAAGAGCCCCAGATAGCTGACGGCACGCTCGGCCTCGCGCATAACCATTTTTTCCGGCTGCAGGACGACGCGATAGCTGCTGACTTCGGGGTCGCTCAGGGTGGCGCGAAGCTCGGCCGTCGCTGCATCCAGGTTGTTGATGGCATCCATCACCTCCGACGGCCCCTGCAGAAGTTTTCCCGCAAACGGCTTGAGGGCGCGCACAAAAATGGCCGACTCCAGTTTATTAATATGGCCGGCATACCAGCGAAAGGTATCAGGCATGGTCAACAGGCGGATCGTTTCACCGGTTGGCGCGGCGTCGATGATAACTCGCTCAAACTCCCGCTCTTTGGCTTGCTTGTTGATATGTAGCAAACTGACGATTTCATCCATTCCGGGAAACGCGGAAAGCTCATCGGCCACGACATTGGATATCCCGGGGCCGCTGATCATGTTCGACATGAAGGACTGGATTGTGCCCCAATAGTTGTGGATATCAGCGACGACGCTGATCTCCTGCGCCCACAGATTCTCGGACACCTGAGTCGGCACAGCCGACAGAGGGACGTCCAGTGAATCGGCCAGGCTATGGGCGATATCGGTACTGGCGACCAGCGTCTTGTAGCCTAATT
>JAGOZU010000056.1 GCA_018058545.1 Promineifilum sp.
TGACCAGGTTTTCCAGGTAGGTTCGATCGCTGTCACTGAGGTGAACATGTTCCTTTTTCATGCCGCCAGCGTACCGCTCTTTTATACCTGGCGCAATACTTTGAGTTAAATTATGTTACAGAGTATTAGGCTTGTTTATTTCCAGCTTCCGTAATCGAGATTCCATTCAAAACTCCGGTTGGTGGAATGTCTTCCCGCACCGCACCTATGAGACTGTCGCCACGCTCACCCCTGCCGAGATGGGATTGGATCCGACCGGCCCGATGGTGGTCGAGGGAGTGGAGACGACATTCGAGGAGATACGCAAGACAGGCGTTACCGCCGAAGACGGGACGTTCTATCGTTGGGTAGGCAATCGACGTCTGGGCCGAATCGAACAGCAGGAACAGAAATGGGCGGTTGACTGGAGCTTCACGCTTGATAACTACCGCCAGGTTCTCAGCGGCAAGAGCTTTGAGTACAAGCGGCCCGACGGTTCCATTCAGACGATCCCCGGCGATAACTTCGTCAGCGCCTTCCTGAACAGCCTGGCCGTGGCCGTTCCGGCGACGGTCATCCCTATTCTGGTGGCCGCCTTTGCCGCCTACGGTTTCGCCTGGATGCGGTTCCCTGGGCGCAGGCTGCTGTTCATCATGGTCGTCGCCTTGCTGGTTGTGCCGTTACAGGTCGCCCTGGTGCCTATCCTGAGGGACTTCAATATGTTGAAGATCAACGGGACGTTCCTGGCGATGTGGATGGCTCACACCGGTTTCGGCTTGCCGCTGGCCACCTATCTGTTGTTCAACTATATCAGCCAGCTGCCGCGCGAGACACTCGAATCGGCCTTCATCGACGGTGCGTCCCATTTCACGGTCTTCCGCAAGTTGATCTTGCCCCTGTCCGTGCCCGCGCTGGCATCGTTCGCCATTTTCCAGTTCCTGTGGGTCTGGAACGATTATCTGGTGGCCATTATCTTCCTGGGTGGCAGCCCGGAGACGAAAGTCATCACCCAGCGTCTGGCCGATATCGTCGGTTCGCGCGGTAGCGACTGGCACTTGCTGACGGCCGGGGCGTTTCTGACGATGCTCTTGCCGATGATCGTCTTCTTCAGCTTGCAGCGCTTCTTTGTGCGTGGCCTGCTGGCCGGGTCTGTCAAGGGCTGATGCGCTCGCGGCCGGCGTAATGATCGCATGATGATCAGGCGCAATTGATAACCGATGAGCATGGAGCTGCCGTTTGGGCTTCATGCTCTTTTTTATACGATGGCATATATCCGGAGTGACCGGCTTTGCTGCATGGCTTGCGGTGATGTTGGATATTTTCAAATTAATCAAGGGTACCGTAGGCCTCAGGCAACCGGACAACCATCTCCATGGAAACGCGCGGCGTCCCTTCCCGGTTGTCTGACCCTTCTGCGAAGCCCGATACCGCATTAATTTGTTTACCGGCAACATCTCCGGTATACGATGGGAGAAATAGTGAATGTCTGAAAAACAGTGGTATCAAGAGGCGGTATTCTTCGAGCTAAACGTTCGCGCCTATTGTGATTCCGATGGTGACGGCAACGGGGATTTTCGCGGGGCGATCACCAAGCTCGACTACATTCGTTCGCTGGGCGTCGATTGCATCTGGGTTCAGCCCATGTATCCGTCGCCGTTGAAGGATGACGGGTACGACGTGGCCGATTACTGTGGCATTCACAAGGATTTCGGCACGCTTGACGACTTCAAGGCCTTCCTCGACGCTGCCCACGCCCGCGGGTTGCGGGTAGTGACGGATCTGGTGATGAATCATTGCTCCGAGGAACATCCCTGGTTTCAGGCCGCCCGGAAGGATCGCCATTCGCCCTATCGGGATTATTTCGTCTGGAGCGACACACCTGAAAAATATACCGAGACCCGAATCATCTTCCTCGATGTCGAGCCATCCAACTGGACGTATGACGAAGTCGCCGGGCAATATTTCTGGCATCGCTTCTATGCCAGTCAGCCGGATTTGAACTATGATAATCCGGCCGTTCACGAGGAGATGTTCAACATCATTCGTTTCTGGCTGGACATGGGAATCGACGGCTTCCGGGCCGATGCCATCCCCTATCTCTACGAGCGCGAAGGCACGAATTGCGAGAACTTGCCGGAGACGCATGAGTTTCTGAAGAAGGTCCGCCGCCTGATCGACGAGGAATATCCCGGTCGCGTCCTCATTGCCGAGGCCAACCAGTGGCCCGAAGACCTGCTGCCCTATTTCGGCGACGGCGATGAATTTCAGGTCTGTTTTCATTTCCCGATCATGCCGCGGCTCTACATGGCGTTGAAGAGCGGCGACAAGACGCCGATCATCGACATCCTGGCTCGAACGCCGGCCATCCCTCCCGATTGCCAGTGGATGACGTTCCTGCGCAACCATGATGAGTTGACCCTGGAGATGGTGACGCCAGAGGAACGCCAATGGATGTGGGAACAATACGCGCCCGATCCGCGCATGCGTCTGAATCTCGGCATCAGGCGGCGGCTGACGCCCCTGCTTGATAATGACAAGCGGCGCTGGCTGGCGTTGAATGCCCTGTTCCTCTCCCTCCCCGGCACCCCTATCCTTTATTACGGCGACGAGATCGGCATGGGCGACAATATCTGGCTCCCCGATCGCCATGGTAGCCGGACGCCGATGCAATGGTCGGCCGGGAAAAACGCCGGCTTCTCCGCGGCCGACAAGACCTACCTGCCCGTCATCGATGATGAGGTATACAGCTATCGCACGACCAACGTCGCCGCGCAGGAGGGAGATAGCGACTCGTACCTGGCCTGGACCCGCTACCTGATCGGCGTGAGGCAGGGGCAGCCCGCCTTGCGCTCCGGCACGTTGTCGTGGGTGGAGACGGGCGATAACTCGGTTCTGGCTTTTCGTCGCGAAACAGCAGGCAATCAGGTAACATGTGTCTTTAATCTGTCGAACGAGGCGCGGCCGTCCGGCATCACCCCGGCAGCCCAAATGAGGAACATGCTCTCGCGCGACGCTCGACTCTATCCGTCCGGCACGGAGATACATCTTCAACCCTATGAAGCCTTGTGGCTGATCGAGGCGGCATAGCAGGCGAGGGCGACAGGGAGTTCTCAATAACTGACTCGACAATCGATGCTAGAACGTGTCGCCGGTTCGGCCGCACGCGACTCTGACCTGGGGCGGATGGAGTGATGATCCAATGAGCGAAATGGTGGGTGGAATCGAGGCCGGCGGGACGAAATTCGTCTGCGCCATCGGCACCGGCCCGGATGATATTCGAGCCGAGGTGCGTTTCCCGACGACGAACCCGGAAGAGACGATCGGCCGCGTGGTCGCCTTCTTTCGTGAGCAAGAGGGGCGCCACGGCCGCCCCGCGGCTATCGGCATCGGCGCGTTTGGGCCGATCGATCCCAACCCGAACTCCCTGACCTATGGCCACATCACATCGACGCCCAAGCCCGGCTGGGCCAACGTCGACCTGGCGGGGCGACTGGGTGACGCCTTGAATGTGCCTTTCGGCTTTGACACGGATGTTAACGTCGCCGCACTGGGCGAGTGGCGTTGGGGGATGGGGCGCGGCCTGAGCAACTTCATCTACCTGACCGTCGGCACCGGCATCGGCGGCGGGGTGGTGATCGATGGCCGGCCGGTCCACGGATTGATTCACCCGGAACTGGGCCATATTCCGGTGCGGCGCGACCCGGCGGCCGACCCATATCCAGGTCGCTGCCCCTATCATGGCGACTGCCTGGAGGGCCTGGCTGCCGGGCCGGCCATCGGAGAGCGCTGGGGTCGCTCCGCGGTCGAGCTTCCACCCGATCATCCGGCCTGGGAACTGGAGGCCGGCTATCTGGCGCAGGCCTTGCATGCTTACATCTGCATCCTCTCCCCCGAGCGGATTATTCTTGGCGGCGGGGTCATGGAGCAGCTGCAACTGTTCCCGTCCATCCGCCGGAAAGCCCGGGAATACCTGAATGGTTACGTCCAGTCTCCGGCCATCCTGAGTGACAATGATGACTACATCGTGCCGCCGGCCTTGGGCAATCGCGCGGGGATCGTGGGAGCATTCGTTCAGGCCCAACGCGTCATCGACGACACATATCGTTGATCGTTCTTCATCTCTTCCGGGAAAGATAACCGGTTATGCTATTCATGGACATGTGGATGACTAACCCATGCTGAACCCAATCCTGCCCTTTCTCCAGCGACAAGGCGCGCTGATCCTCGATGGCGGACTGGCGACTGAATTGGAGCGCCGCGGTTGTGACCTGCGCGATGCGCTTTGGTCGGCCCGATTGTTGCTGGACGACCCTGACGTCATTCGGCAGGTGCATCGGGATTACTATTGGGCCGGGGCTGACTGCTGCACCAGCGCCAGCTACCAGGCGACCATTCCCGGGTTCGTTCGGAGGGGCATGACGGCCGAAGCCGCACGCGAGTTGATCGCCCTCTCCGTTCGTCTGGTTGTTGAGGCGCGCGATGCGTTCTGGGCGGTGGAGCAAAATCAGGCTCGGCGACTGCGACCGATCGTCGCCGCCAGCGTTGGCCCCTACGGCGCATATCTGGCCGACGGGTCGGAATATACCGGGGCGTACGATCGGGACGAGGATGGCTTGCTCGACTTCCACGCTGAACGGTGGAAGATATTGACCGGTAGCGCGGCCGACATCATGGCTTGCGAGACGATCCCGTCCCTGGCCGAGGCGCGCGCGTTGCGGCGGTTACTCGAGGACACTCCCGACGTCTATGCCTGGTTCAGCTTCAGTTGCCGCGACGGCGAACACATCAGCGACGGCACGCCCATCGCCGAATGCGCCAGGTTATTGTCCGACCATGAGCGCGTCGCCGCTGTCGGCATCAACTGTACGCCGCCGCGCTTCATCCCCGATCTGATCCGCGCGGTGTCGGCCGTGACCGATAAGCCGATCGTCGTCTATCCCAACTCCGGCGAGACGTATGATCCGGTGTCGAAGCGCTGGCTGGGTGAATCGATGCCGTCCGAGTTCGGCACGTATAGCCGCGAGTGGCGCAAGCTGGGGGCGGGTCTGATCGGGGGCTGCTGTCGCACGACACCGCAGCATATTCGTCAGATTCGCGATCGTTTCAGAAAACAATATCGGCCGGCTGACCCGGCATAACGAGTGAAATATTATGCTTTGGGGAGAAGTGGCCGCCCTGTTGACGGCCGTCTGCTGGTCTTTCACGGCCGTCTTTTTTAGCTATAGCGGCTCCCGCGTCGGTTCCGATGTCGTCAATCGCAGCCGGTTGGTTTTTGCCTTCGGGTTTCTGCTCATCGCTCACCGCATTTTGGAAGGTCAATTTTTCCCCACCGGCGTTGAACCGTTTCGATGGGGTTGGCTGGCCGCGTCAAGCGTGATCGGGCTGGTTCTGGGCGACGCTTTTCTGTTCCAGGCCTACGTCCTTATTGGCCCGCGGCTGGCGATGCTCATGATGTCAACCGTGCCCATCATCAGCGTTCTGTTTGGTTGGCTATTGTTCGGAGAGACGATCGCTTCCGTGGAACTGGCCGGCGTGGTCCTGGCCGTTGCCGGAGTTGCCTGGGTCGTCACCGAGGTTCGAGGTGATCCCTCGCCGGCCGATCGCGCCAATTACAACAAGGGCTTGTTATTTGGCCTGTTGGGGGCGTTGGGACAAGTGTTGAACCTGGTGACAGCCCGGTATGCGTTAGCGGATGACTTCTCGGCCATATCGGCCACGGTGATCCGTATCCTGATCGCCATGATTATTCTGTGGGGTGTGGCGCTCGTTCGTGGTCAATTCCTTGGCACATTTGACAAATGGCGTGACCGGCGGGTGCTTGGGGCCATTATCGCCGGTTCGGCGTTTGGGCCTTTCCTGGGCATCTGGTTGTCGTTGATTGCGGTGCAGAATGCGCGCCTGGGGATCGCTTCGACGCTCATGGCTTTGCCCCCGATCTTGCTCATCCCCGTGGAGTATCTTGTCTACCGGCAAAAAATTAGCCGGCGCGGCATGGCGGGGACGGTTGTGGCGATGGTCGGTGTGGCGATGTTATTCCTGTTGTGACCGGGCTTATTGAGGAGTAGGACTGGCGATAATCAATTGCAATAGGCCGCGGCCGTGGGTTGACACGTGGTCGAGCTGAAACCCGGCGGCGGTCACAGCCGAGGCGGTCTCGCGATTCAGGTGGCACGATCCCTGGAGTGCGAACCAGGCGGGGTGCAGCCAGTCGGTCAGCCGGCGGGTGAAGGGTGTTTGGCCGCGAACATGTTCCAGCAAAAGAAACCGGCCATCGGGTCGCAGCACGCGCTTGACCTCGGCCAGTGCCGCCTCCGGCTGTTTGATGCTGCAGAAGACAAGCGTGCCGAGGACCGTATCGAAGGCGTCGTCGGGAAAGGGGAGATCCTGAGCGTCGGCGCAGGCCAGTATGGTGATTCGTCCATGGCCGTTTTGGCGCGCTTTTTCGGTCGCTCCTGCCAGCCGTTTTGGCTCCAGGTCGGTGGCCGTCACCCTCGTTCCCGGCTGATAGAGACCCAGATTCGCTCCCGTGCCGGTGCCGATCTCGAGGACATCGCCGCGCGCCTCGGCCACCAGCCAGCGTCGCAATTTCGATATCCCGGCCCGTTCGAGAGCATACATCCCGCGATCATACCGTTGTGCTGTTATGTCCTTGGCTGTCATGGAGCGTCGATCCCTTTTCGTGTGAATGATGAACGATTATAGGTTGTGACGGGGAAATGAAAAGAGCAGCCCGTTTTGTGATGGACTGCTCTTGCTTGGTGGGAGAAATAATGAACCTCGCTTTTTACTGGATACCAAGTCGGGCGGCCGCTTGCCCGCACAGGCTTGCGCCACCGGCCGCCAGCCTTTGATTGAGCGTCTCGCTGCCGGCACTGCCGGCCACGGCGTCCTTGTAGATGCCGGTAGCCCAGACATAGTATCGCTGCGTCTCCGCCGGCCAGGTGTCCCAACTGCGGGCAGCCGTGCCGTGGCCGCCGTTGTAGCCGGCAAAGGTGCGATTTGAGTCGCCGTTGGTCTGTTGCATTCCCAATGCCAGGTAGGCCATGCCGCGTCGCGCGTTTGTGGTTGGGTCTTGCATCGCTTCGCCCGGCTCAAAGTGGAAGGGCATCACCTGGAACAAGCCCTGCGCTCCAGCACCGGAGACGGCATTGGGATCGCCGCATGATTCGATCTGCATCACCGTGGCCGCCATGTTGGGATCGATACCGAATTCGTTGGCCCAAGCGACGATCTGTGGCGCCCAATGCTGAACTTCTTTTGTGAACAACGGCGCGATACCGCCGGTAGACGGGATGGCCGCGACCTCTTGTCCGGCTGAGCCTGTTTGTTCCGAGGCGCTTTCCTGAGCGACCTCTGCCTGTTGAGGGGCGACGCCACCACTTGGGTTAGAGCGTACAGCCAGGTAGCCAAAACTGATGATGAACAGGAAGACGGCCGCAAGAATGAGGATCATTCGTTGCTGGACGGCTACCATCGGATCGGGCATGTGGGTGGCCGGTGGCCTGCTCCACCGATAAGGTATGTCTTCCGGTCGGTTCAATGGTGAATCCAAAGGGTAATAGGAGGTTTCCTGATAAGCTGACATAGTTTATCACCACTCATGAACAAAATAATCAATTGCGATTGTTGGATGGGCGAGCCTGGACGGGATTCGACCGCATGGTGCCGGGCATCGGCGGCCGTTGTTGAATTCTCGAGGAGGGTTGCCGGGATCCGGTGTTGTCGGTCTTTGGTGTGGAGGCTGGAAAATCGTCAAATGGATCATCAATCGCTTCATAAGTGACAGAAGGAGTGTGAACATTCGACTGTTGTCGTCCGGTTTGGGTGTTGCCTGCCGGTTGTGAGCTGGTCTGACGTGCGGTGCGGCCTTGCGGCGCGGTCGCGTTTCTGACGGGTGCACCGTTGGATTGGGCACGAATCGGCATGGGGGAAGGGGTCACCTCGCGACGAGGGGTGCCCATTGGCAATTCGCGGCGGTCGCCCTGGTTCCCAATCGCGAACAGGTTTTCTCCCGCCACGGAAAACGCGCCGATGAAAAGGATGCGAGTCAGCCAAACCAGCATCGCTACAAAGATGGGCACATACCGCAACAATAACTCACGACTGAGGACTTCGTTGCCGAACTCATGACTGAGCAGGGAGATCGATACAGCCCACCACGTCAGGGTTGAATTGGCTATCGTCCCCAAAAACCAGGCGCCCATGAGGAACCAGACGCTGCGCGGTTCGTTGCTGCCCCGTTCTGGCGTGATGATCCTTACCAGCCCGGCGAAGTCGATGGCACAGAAGGCTATGGCCAGGATAGTCGCCCACATGATACCGGCGAAACGAATCTCGCCCAGGAGATTGGCTAAAGCAAATTGGGTTGTGTCAAAATTGAAGATCTCAAAGGCAATCAGGGCGATACCCAGGATCGCGGCGATCACTATCTTGCGCGGGGTTGTTTCGCGCCCGCTAATGCCGAACTGAATTGGTTGGACCGGATTTTTCAACATGATGTTCTCCCTTTTCCTGTTAACTCTGAACCAATTACGATTGAAAAACAATATCAGAACGATTGTTCTAATGCCGATAATTGATAATAGCATAAATGTTCTATCCAAGTCAATCATTAATATTGGTTCGTAACGGCCCAGGGTGGGTTGAGGTATAATCGGCCGCATGGCGCTCATCCTGACGCACGAGAAGACGGACTTCGATGCTGTGGCATCGCAATTGGGGGCGAAAAAGCTACACCCCTCGGCCGTCGCCTTGCTGCCTCATCATCTCAATCGCAACGTCCAGCAATTTCTTAACTTGTATTGGGACTCGTTGCCGTTTGTTCGCGCCGCGGATTGGCGACGCCGGCAGGTCGATGAGGTGATCCTGGTCGATACCCATACGCTGGGCAACGTGCGCGGCCTGACGGCGAATCCCAAGGTTCTCGTCATCGATCATCATCTGGGTCACACCCCAAGGCCGGGCTGGGTCTATGAGGTGGAACCGGTCGGGGCGACGAGCACTCTGCTGGTGGAACGATTACTGGAGCGCGGGCTGGTATTGTCGCCCGAGGAAGCCACTCTGCTGTTGCTGGGTATCTATGAAGATACCGGCAGCCTGACCTATGACACGACAACTGCGCGCGACGTCCACGCCGCGGCTCGCATGCTGGAGCAGGGCGCGCAACTGACTGTGGCCCGTCGCTTTCTCAATGTGGCCCTATCGGAACAGCAGCGGCAGCTTTATGATTCCCTTTTACGAAATGTCGAATGGTTACGTATTGAGGAGCGGTCGATAGCCATCGCTTCGGCCGCTGTCCAACCCGGCTTTGATGACGAGATATCCTCCGTTGCCCATCGCTTGCGCGAGACATTGACCCCCGACGGCCTGTTTGTCCTGGTGCAACTGGGGGATGGCGTTCAGGTCGTCGCCCGCAGTTTGGTCGATGAGATCGACGTTGGGCTGGTGGCGCGTCAACTCGGTGGCGGCGGTCATAGCCGGGCGGCCGCGGCGATGGTTGTGGGCGGCCGCATTGACCAGGTTTCCGACAAAATCCGTGCAGCCCTGTCGCAGACCGTCCGGCCAACGATGCGCGTATCGGCTCTGATGTCCCATAGCGTGCAGACGGTGGCCGACACAACCCCGATCCGCGAGGTGGCCGACCTGATGCAGCGATACGGCCATGAGGGCTATCCCGTCGTCGACGCTCATAAAAAACATATCGTCGGTCTGGTCACCCGGCGAGGTGTCGACCGGGCGATCAATCACGACATGGGCGGGCACCCGGTCGATCGCATCATGCACCGCGGTTCGATCACGGTCAAACCGACGGATACCATCGAGCGCGTCCAGGAGTTGATGGCGGCCGAAGGGTGGGGTCAGATTCCGGTCATCGCCGAAGATGATGAGTCCGATAGCCCGTTGCCTATCGGCATCGTCACCCGCACTGACTTGCTGAACGCCCTGTTTCGGTCGCCACCGGAGACGCTGGAGACCGACATGCGCCGGCGGCTGGCCGGTTCGTTTTCACCGGAATTGTGGGCGTTGGTGCGAATCGTCGGCGAGACGGCCGCCCGCCTGCAAATGCCGATCTATTTCGTCGGCGGGTTGGTGCGCGATCTGTTGCTCGGCAAGCCATCGACCGACCTCGACATCGTGATCGAGGGTGATGCCATCCGGCTGGTGCAGGAATTGTGCCGTCGATTCGGCGGTGAAGTCCACAGTCATGATCGTTTCGGCACAGCCAAGTGGTCATTAGGTGTGGAATCTTATGAGGCTATACTCAACACGGCCGCCGAGGAGTACCCCGGCAAGGCAGTGGATGAGCCGAATGGATCCGGTTCGCGGATGCCCGCGCCCGGCCAGATCGACTTCGTCAGCGCACGCAAGGAGTTCTACAAGCGGCCGACCGCCTTGCCCGATGTTGAGCCGGGGTCGATCAAACTTGATCTGCATCGGCGGGATTTCACCATCAACACCTTGGCCGTCCGCCTCGACGGTGACCATCTCGGTCAGATGCTCGATTTTTATGGCGGGCGACGCGATTTGCGGCGCGGCCTCATCCGCGTGCTCCACAGTCTCAGCTTCATCGATGACCCGACGCGCATCTTGCGCGCCGTTCGCCTGGAGCAACGGCTCGGCTTCACCATCGAGGAGAACACGGCCGATCTGATCGGCGCTGCATTACCATTACTCGATCGGGTCAGCGGCGAGCGCATACGTCACGAGATCGAGCTAAGCCTCAAGGAGGCGAACCCGATCCTGGTGATGGAGCGCCTCGATGATCTGGGCGTGCTCCGGCAGCTCCATGACGGCCTGTCATGGCGCGGGGAGTCGGCGCCTGTCTTCGCTCGCATACCCGGCTATGCGGCCGATCCCCTTTGGGGAGAGGTCTACCGCGCCGGCGCGCCGGAGTTCTATTACTTTGCCGCCTGGTTGGCCCCATTCCCCAAGCCCATCCCCGAATTGGTTGCCGGGCGGTTGCGCGTGCGAAAGGCGACGATGGATGATCTGCTGGGCATGGACAGTTTGCGGGAGGTGCTGGCCGGACTACCCGACGACGCACCGCCCAGCAAAATCGTGCGCGCCTTTGGCCAATTCGCTCCCCGTACCTTGCTGGTTGTTCGTATACTTGACCAAAGCCCGCGCGCGGCCGCATGGCTCGATCGCTACATGGCGGAATGGCGGCACGTCAGGACGGTCGTCACCGGCGATGACCTGCGGCGGGCAGGTCTGTCTCCCGGCCCTGTATATACCCGGCTTCTTGGCCGACTGCTCGATGCCCGGCTTGACGGCGAGGTTCAGGATGACGAGGCCGAGTTTACCCTGATGAAGTCCCTGGTGTCTGAGGCCCTGGCCTAGCGGAACCTTATCTGTCAGGACGTAACAAACCAGGCGATGGCCTCTTTGGCTTCATCGTCGATGATGACCTTGAGCGGGCCGCCGGTGATGGCTTGCAGGTCAATGACGCGCACCACGTCTTCCAGTTCGGCCGCCCAGGGCAAATAGAAACTCAGCCGACTGGGGGAATTGCGCAACAAATCCCAGTCCATCATTCCTCCCTGCGGGGACGGCTGAATTCCCAGAACGAGGATTCCCGCCTCGATGATATCCTCAAAGAAATCCGTTCCGTAGGCCAACTCCGGCGCGGGTGTGTAGGGCGGGCTGATCTCTACCAATAGCCGGACATTGCAGATGTCGCTATAGGTGACGGGAACGCTCAGGCGGCTGTTGGCGCTACCCCAGCGACCCGGCCCGATGAGGCCGAAGCGCTCCGCCGGCAACAGATCATTAAGTGCGGTCACGGTGTCGGCGATTTTCTTTCGGCGCGCCTCATCTTCAATGTCATAGTATATCTCCGGATCTACGAAGACGAGAAAATCGATGGCCTCGACCATGTCTGCGGGCAAGCGGGTGGGCATGGAAAAGAGGCGCCGGTTGGTGTCGGGTATCATGCCCTCCAGCTCTTTCGGAGTCTCCGCCCGGAAGCGACGTTCGTTGATGGGGCGACACTCCAGGATGAAGAGCCGATATTTTCGCCCGGCAATGTCGCCCTTGTGATCGGTGCCCTCCGGTTCGATCTGGATGGCGAACTCCAGATCGACCGGCCCCTGATAGGTCATCTCCAGCCGATTGAGGGACTCGCGCATGATGTCGGGGAAGGTAGGGTCATCGATCAGCCCATCGAAGGTCAGGACGATGTGATCGTCCTCGGCCAGCCCGTTTCTTTCCGGATATGGAAGCAGATCGTCGCCGGTGTCGAGGGTGGCAATGATCGGCAGGAGGCGGTCGTTGGCCTTCAACCCTTCGCGTATCGGGATCGTGGTCGTGGTGTTTTGGTTGCGGTCGATGACGGCCATGAATCGTTGAGCGTAGGTTCGGCGGCCTTCGACCGTATTATCTGTTCGCAAATGCGGGTGACTGAGCGGGACGAGACGTGGATAGTCCTGATCGACCCGATCGACGGCTCGCGTGCTCAATCCGGTGACCACCCGTAAAAAGCCCTCGCCCTGCCGTATCTCCGGTGTCCAGCAAAACGGATTTTCGCTGAAACCCACGCCGGAAACGTCCGGGTAGAAATAATCGCCGTGCCAGCGGCCGGTCACACGCTGGAGGAGTATCGCCATGCGCTCGTCATAGTCGATGAGGTTGTGCCTCTTGCGATAGAGCAGGGCGTCCGGATTGATCGTGCTGGCATAGACGCGGCGTATGGCGTTGAGCACCTTGGACAGGTTTTCCTCGGGCGAACCCTGGTTGGGACAAATAAAACTGTTGTACTTGCCGGCAAATGAGAATCCGAAATTGTCTTCCAGCAAGCTGGATGACCTGACGATGATCGGGCTGTTCCCTAAGGAGGTGAGCACCTCTCGCACCTGCATCACCACGTAATCGGGCAGCTTGGCGGCCAGAAAATCCTCGACGATACGTGGATACTCCGAGCGTATCTCCTGCACCGGGAGGTATTTCTGGTTCATGTGATGCTCAAGCTTGTTCATCAGGAAGAACTCGTAGAAGACGTCGGTGCCGATGAAGAATGAATCGGGGATATTGATGTCGGCCTGACTGAATGTGTCGTCCACAGTGTACAAGGTGCGCCAGGCAAGATAGATTCCGGCCGCCTTGCCGCCGATTTTCCCTGTGCCGATGAGGCTTTGATAGATTCGGCGCAGGTCCCTGATAGTCAGCACGCGCTTGGCGACGCCGATGTAGGGCAGTTGATCGCTCATCAATCGTTTGATCAACACGACCTTGATCTCTTCCAGATGGTGCCCGTAGCGTTCCAGCTCGTCGGACGACATACTCTCGTAGATTTCCCCTTGCCGGAACAACATCTCCCACGGGGCGATCTCGGGATTGAAGGAGAGGGTCACCATATCCGGAGCGGATGATCGGCTGTTGAGCACTTCCTCGATCAAGGCATCAAGGCGCGCGCTGCCCAGGTTGTCGGCAAACAAGGCGTCGGTGTGCATATCGCGGATGCGGTTCTGTCGCAATTGCCAGGTTAGGGAGTTCTCCTCATAGTATGGATCGCTCAGCCCTTCCCGTTTTTGCGAGGCGATACTCAACTCGCGCACCTCAAACTCGAACCGATCCGGATCGATAAGGCCTCGCGCAAACAGCTCATGCCGCATGCGGTCGCGCAACCGGTCGGCCAGGATCGGGTATTGGGCCAACTTGATATAGATATCGATCGTGGGGGTGGTGGTTCGCAATGGGAGGTCACTTGTCATGTCGTTCACCCTCGGTCAGATAGCCGATCGCTTCATCTTTCGCGCCATTCATCAGGACGTCCAGTCGAGGATTTCTGGGAAGCCGGGCCAGATCGATGACCTTGAGGTAGGGGGTCAGGTCACTGTCTTCGGGTTGAATATCGGCCAGACAGTTCGGGGAAGCGGCGAAAAATTCCTCATTGAAGGTAGCGCTATCGGAGTCTGTACCCAGATGCAAGGCCAGAGAATGGATCTCGGCCTCGACCAGGTCCTGGAAAAAGTGTGTTCCATAGGATAGTTCAGGGATATTGCCGTTGTGGGACACGGCCATTTCGATCAACACCTTGGTGTTAAAGATATCGGCGTAGGTTACGTGGACGCCGAGGTCGATATTCACGCTGCCCCATCGCCCCGGCCCCATCAGGATGAAATGCTCGTCTTCAAGAAGTTTGTTGAGGCGGCCGATCGCCCGAGCGATCTCGTGCTTGACCGTGCCGTCGTGCAGTCCGTAATACGCTTGCGGCTCCACATAGATGATGTAGCGAATGTCCTCGGCTCGTCCGTCGGGCACCAGCCGGTGGGATGTGAACAGGATGCGCTCCGGCGGCAGATTCCTGGGAATGGCCACCGCTGTATCTTCGGTTCGCTGGCTCAACGGCCGGCATTGAAGGACATGGAGGCGATATTCGGTTTGTGGGTAGTGGGGCAGGATGTCGATGGCGAACTCGACATCGACCGGACGCTGGTAGGTGGCTTCCAGTCGCTGCAACGACGTACGCATCAAATCGACAAATGTTTTATCCTTGGTCAATGTGTTGAAGGTCAGAATGAATTCGTCGCCGGGCTGTAACGACGCGGTCGATAATATCTCTTGCAGGTAGTCGTCGCGGCTCACCGAGGCGATATACCGGATGAGAGGGTATTTTTCATCCAGAGCGTCGTAGATGTGAACCGTTTTGAAACTGTTTTCCACGATGTCGATGACGTCGATATACCACTGGGAGTATTGCCGGATCGCGCGCGCGCCGGTTTCCGGCCGCAATTGAGGGTGGCTCAACGCAATAAGGCGGGGGTAGTCATTGGACACCCGATCGACGGCTCGGGTGCCGTAGCCCCAAACCATGCGCAAGAAACCGTCTTCGCGCCGGATCTTGCTGTTCCAGCGGAAGGGGTTTTGGCTGAAGCCGACGCCCGCCAGCGTGGGGAAATAGTAGCGGCCGTATGGCTTGCCGATGGCTCTCTGGATCAGGATGGCCATGCGTTCATCGTAGTCGATCAGCCCATGCCTCCGGCGGTAGAGGATGGCGTCCGGATTGAGCGTGCTGGCATAGACGCGCCGGATCGCGTCGAGCACATCCCGCAAGTTTTGCTCCGGCGTGCCCTGGTTTGGACAGAAGTAGCTGTTGTACTTGCCGGCGAAAGCGTAACCGAAATTGTCTTCCAGCAGGCTGGACGACCGCACAACCAGCGGGCTATTTCCCACGCCCTCCAGCATCCGGCGCAATTGGGTGATGATCTCCTCGGGAAATTTACCGGCCAGATGAGCTTCGACGATGTGCGGGTATTCCTCGCGTATTTCCGCCAGCGGCCGATATTTCTGATTCATGAAATGATCGAGGCCGTTCATCAGCCGGAACTCGTAGATCACCTCCGTGCCGATGAAGTAGGAGTCGGGGACGCCGACATATTGATGCGTCTCGATCCCATCACCCAGGTTCTGTTGCAGGATACGCCAGGCCAGCATCACCCCGGCCGACTTGCCGCCGATTTTGCCCGCCCCGATTCGGCGCTCATAGATGTAGCGCAGATCGACGATGCTGAATATTCGCTTGGCGACGCCGATATAGGGCAGTTGATCGCTGATCATGCGCTTGATGAGAACGACCTTGATTTCCTCGAGGTGATGGCGACTTCTTTCGCGTTCGTCCTCGGGCAACTGCTCATAAATCTCCCCCTGCCGGAACAGAACCTCCCACGGTGAAATTTCGGGATTGAAGTTGAGGTCGGACGACACGGACGGCGACGGCTGGTTGCCAAGAACCTCCGAAATAATCTGATCCAGCAGGATGCTGCCGAGGTTTCCGGCGAAGATGGCGTCGGTCTGGAAATCGCGCACGCGCTCCTTGCGTTGCTGCCATACGTGCCCTTCCTCCTGGCCGTAGGGATCGACCAGTCGCTCGCGCCACTGTGATTCGATGGCCTTCTCCCGCACCTGGGCTTCAAAACTGTTTTCATCGATGATGCCGCGTCGAAACAACTCTTGTCTCATCCGCGCGCGGATGCTGTCGGCTAAAACCGGATATTGGGCCAGACGAATGTAGATGTCGATTGTGGGGGTGACACTTCGTGGCGCAGTAGTCATAAGCTATATCACTTGTCAAACTCGCGGGCCGGTTCAAATCAGGTCGTTCTATTATAGCAGTGTTGCCGGTTTGCGCGCCCGGTCGTTTGCCGGTAAAACCGATCGGGTCAACGCCAACACTGAATTGTTATTGTCGGCCAAACGGCCGAAGGGAAGGACGACTTGTCTACAATTTTCTCCAAAATCATCAGCGGCGAAATACCATCGGACATCGTCTATCGCGACGAGTTGGTGACCGCGTTTCGTGATATCAACCCATCCACCCCGATCCATATCCTGATCGTCCCTAACAAAGAGATCGCCACGGTGAATGACTTGACCGAGGATGACGAGCAAGTTGCCGGACGTCTGTTTCTGGCCGCTCGCCGGATCGCGGAGCAGGAAGGGATTGCCGAGAGCGGTTATCGGCTGATCGTCAATGTCAATCGGGACGCCGGTCAGGAGATATATCATCTCCATATGCATTTGTTGGGCGGCCGTCCGATTGGGCCGATGGTGGTTCGCCGCTGATCGGTTGGCCGGGCCTGTCTAGCGGGTGATTGCGTTGCTCTCCTCGCGGCAGACGCAGGCTTCGCGGACAGTTTCACCGCGCGTCAGAAAGCCATCATATTCCGTGCCCGTCCCCGAGGATATCCAGCCGCTCAGCACAAAGGGTATGTCGCCATCGGCCGAGATCCAGCGACCGTTGAAGCTGCGGACGAGATGCAGATGCGTGCCGTTCGAGAAGCCGCCTTCGCAGGACGGATGCCCCAACCGGTCGCCAACTGCCACTTCGGTGCCCACGGCGACGCGGTCGCGGGTTTCCAGATGCATGTAGGTGATCGCCCACCCCGTTCCGGCGTATCCATCACCGTCCAGGTCGACGACGACCGCCCCGTTTCCGCTGCGGGTGACCGTGCCCGCCGCGACAGCCGTTACCCAGGCGTCGCTGAGGATGCAGCCCAGTTGCTCGCCCGGCGGAGCGAAATCCAGCGCGCCCCAGGCCGAACCGGTGTTCCATGCGCCATGTGGGCCGCTGGTCATATACCACGTCTCTCCTTCCGTCCATGGAAGCTCCAACACAAACGGTTCCAAACCGTCGGGGAGAAGCGGATCGACAGAATAAGCGAACGGGTTGCCAAACAGCCGGGCATAAGTGGCATAGAAGCCATCGGGGCCGGATTCCCGCTGCCATGAATCCAGAGTCATGCCATCGATTGCTCCCAGATAACGCTGGACGCCGGCGGTGCCGTCATTGACCGTCGGGGAAAAGGTGACCGGGCTGCCGTCGGAGAGGTTGAATCCGCGCAAACCGCCCTCGGCCCGACCATAGAAACCCAGGTTGAGCAAATTGGCCGCCCAACTCAATTGCCCATATAACCCCTCTGCACCCGCTCCGGTATAGCCCATGTTCGTCGTTTTCGCGGCCGGACTTGCAGCTGTTACCCACCCCGTCCGGTATTCCAGCGCGGCAATAAGCAGCCGGGGATTGACGTTGTGACGATCGGCGACCAGTTGGACGATGGCCGCCCCCGACATTGATTGCCCTTCGACTTCTTCCTGATGGCGCAAAAGATAGCCGCCCAGTTTGGTCAGGAAGGTTGGCGCGTCGAAATCCCGAGCCGCCGGGCCATAAACCAGTTCACTATCGGGGATGATCTTGAAATCCGGGCCGATGACCGCGGCGATCTCGACACCCGGAACCAGCAGGGATTGACCCACCTGGACGAGATCGGGATCCGTCAGACCGTTGAGTTCCATCAATTCTTCGACGGTCGTGCCGTAGCGCTGTGCCAGCAGGCCGAGCGTCTCGCCGAAGGTCACGGTATGGCTGCCCGGGTTGCCTGTTGCGTCAATCGAATAGTGGGCGCCATCGGCCGTGGGTGAACCGGTGTATTCGGGTGCAGGTGTGCCTAGCTGGGCTATGAGCGGTGTGCCCAGGGCGAAAGGCGTCGCCTCGGTCGTGGCGACGGTCGGGTTACTGCCTGGTACGATTGGGTTGATATCGGTTGAGAGCGGGGGTTGGCCTGGACCGGGCCGGACGCAGGCCGAGAGTGTCAGAAATATTACGAGGAGAGGCCATATTCGTCTATTCCGATGCTGCGAGCGGGCAGTTGTCATTAGCCGAATTGTAACCCGGTGGCCGAGGCCTCGCACCCACATCCGGCAGATAGAACGCGAACATTCATCCCGGCAGCATCAATTGACGACTCGCCGACTACTGGTGGTCGTCAATAGTAACAATGAGCTAACGCTGTGAGCGAAGATGATATTCGAAGGAAGGGTTTAGAGATCGTCGGCATGGCTGCCGAAAAGCGACCCTCGTGAAAAGGCTTCGCCCATCTCGCTCAATCGAGTACCTTCCCATGTGCAGTTTCGGCAACGATAACGGTAGGCGGGTATACCCACCATATTGAGCCATCGCTGTCTCGCTCGGCGGCTGACGCGCATTAACTCATATTGGCCGCATTGAGGGCAGCCGTGTTCCATCTGCAAGCTGTCGTTGCCGAGAATTAGCGATCTGGTGATCACAATGAGCAATAACAGGGCGGCCAATCCGATCAATATATAGCTGATCAGCTGGAGCATATATGGGCGGGGGTTGAAGAAGAAGGGTATTGCGGCAAGCCCAAGTATGATGAGGCTCACCCAGAGAAGGCCTGGGACTCGTCGGCTGTTGTGTTCCTTGAACCCATGCTGGCCCGCAACAAATGCGGCTTCCATGGCCGACAAAGAATCGAATGATTCCTCTTCTGTCTCGGGCGCAATCACCTCTTCGGTCGTCTCGACAATGAAACCGTTATGCTCAGCCTCCACCGGTTCGGCCCAAAGGATCTCTTCCATAGCTATGGCCGAACTGGATTCAGCGCTTTGACCTCTGTTGTCATTTTCAAAAAGGGCTTGCACCCACTCTTCCGGCTGTTCATCGGCCGCATTAGGGGGTGATTGCTCTTCAACCTCGGTCGCTTGTGGCGCGAGCGTCGTCTCGTGTGTCTGCTGTGGTTGCGGATCGGACTGTTCTTCCAAGGCCGCTTCCTCAGCGACAAGTTCGGCCTCGATTGGCGTTGCCTCATCCTCGATCGGCTCGATCGTGTCTTGGATGTTGAGGGAGTCGCGCAGAATTTCGGGGGTCAAGGGGCCGGTTTCAAGCCAGTTTGGCTTGAAACCTGACGTCTCAATAAAACCGGGAGACTTTCTCTTTTTGGCGGATCCCGATAGTGTCGTCTGATTTGTCGATGTACTGGTTATCTTTTGACCGTTGGGCGATGAATGATTAGTGCTCATAATAATTTATCCTGTCCAGCCATTCAAGGAGATATGAATGGTTATCAAGCGTAATTACTTGATCGTATAAGATAACACCGGCTGTCAGAAGGTAAATAGCGATCCTGTTAATATTAAGTGAATTATAAACGATGACTGGCACGGTATTCTATGAGGTAAATTGCCCAATCTCCTCCTCAGATTATTAGACACTTGACAATAAAAGATCGATCCTTTAAGATTCCTTTAACTGGTAAGACCACTTACCAGTTGTGATCAATGAATCAACATCCAACGCCCACACGCCCCAGAGAGCACGCCGAGCGCGCGCTGGTTGACGCCATCCTCGATGGAGAATTCCCGCCGGGTTCAGTCTTGCCGGGCGAGCGCGCGCTGGCGGCGCGATTGGGCGTTACCCGTCCTACATTGCGCGAGGCCATCCAGCGTCTGGCTCGCGATGGCTGGCTGACTGTCGCCCATGGCAAGGCCACGGTCGTGAATGATTTTTGGCAGGCGGGCGGGCTGAATGTATTGGGCAAATTGGTCGAGCGCCAATCCCACCTGTCTCCAAACTTCATCAGCCAACTGCTGGATGTGCGGCTTCATCTTGCACCGGCTTATACCCGATCGGCCGTGGCTCACGCAGCTCCGGACGTTGCTGAATTTCTGGCTACCGCGGCCGTGTTGGCCGATTCACCGGCTGATTTCGCCCACTTCGATTGGCTCTTGCATCACAAGCTGACCGTTTGCTCCGGCAACCCCATCTACACCCTGATCCTCAACGGCTTCGTGGGCATTTATGAGGAGGTGGCACGCCGCTATTTTTCGTCGGCCGACGCACGAGCCATGTCGGCCGGTTTCTATCGTGAACTGCGAGGATACGCTTTGGCGGCCGATCCCGATGCGGCCGAGGATTTGTCTCGTCGGGTGATGCTGGCCAGCATCGCCTTCTGGGAAAAGAATCAATTGACGACACTTGTCTGAAGGAGGAAAGACCATGCGTCGCTGGAATGGCTGGGGGGACGATACGATTCAATATCCGCTGTCAGGTGGCGCCTTGTCTTTTCTGGAAGAGGTGATTGGCCATGGTGCGCCGACGAACGATGTGCCTATGGCGGATGTCCTGGCGAAAGTTCCGCCCTCTCGATTGACAAACCTGCCGGATACAAATCTGATTCAGATTGACTCGGCCACCCGGTTGAGGCACGCGCGAGGTCAGAGCCTGCCCGACTGGATCGCTCTGCGAAGCGGCCGAATTCCGGCCTTTCCTGATGGCGTGGCTTTCCCGACCAGCGCGGCCGATGTGGCTCGATTGCTGGCGTATGCTGCTGAGGCCGAAGCGCGCGTGATCCCCTATGGCGGCGGCACGAGCGTCGTGGGTCATATCAACCCCGAACCTGGCGAGCAACCCGTCCTGACAGTGAGCTTGCGCCGCATGAACCGGTTATCGAGCCTTGATTCCATTAGCCTGTTGGCCACCTTTGGCGCGGGCGTCACCGGCCCCGAACTGGAGGCTCAACTGCGCGCTCGCGGCCTCACTCTGGGTCACTATCCCCAATCATTTGAGTTTTCCACTCTCGGCGGGTGGGTAGTCACGCGATCCAGCGGGCAACAATCACTCGGCTATGGACGAATTGAGGGCCTTTTCGCAGGCGGTACGCTGCTGTCCCCGGCCGGAGAATTACGCCTGCCGCCTTTCCCGGCCTCGGCCGCCGGGCCTGATATTCGCCAGCTTGTCCTCGGCTCGGAGGGGCGAATGGGTGTCCTGACGGATGTCACCGTTCGCGTCTCTCCCTTGCCCGACCATGAAGAATTTCATGCCGTCTTCTTCCCGGATTTCACCGAGGGGATGGCCGCGACGCGCCGGATCGCCCAGGCCCGGCTACCCTTGTCGCTGTTGCGATTGAGCACGCCGACGGAAACCCGGACCACACTGGCGCTGGCCGGGCATGAGCGGATCATCGGCCTATTGGAGGCGATGCTTAATGTGCGTGGCGCGGGCGATGGCAAGGTCATGCTGTTGTGCGGCTTCACCGGTCGCTCGGCCACAATTCGTGACGCCCGCCATGATGTGATCGATATCGCCAAGGAGCATGGCGGCATCCACGTTGGCCAGCGCTTTGGCGAGCAATGGATCGAGGGCCGCTTCCGCACGCCTTACCTGCGCAATACGTTGTGGAGTCTCGGCTATGCTGTGGATACGCTGGAGACGGCGACCACATGGGATAATATTCCGCGCATGGTCGAACAGATCGAAAGCGCCCTGCACTCATCCTTGCCCGACAGCGAGCGCGTCCATGTTTTCACGCACCTGTCCCATGTTTATCCCC
>JAGOZU010000057.1 GCA_018058545.1 Promineifilum sp.
CGGCCCAGCCCTTCAGCGACAGCGTCTTGGTGATCGCCGCCGTCAGGGTCGTCTTGCCGTGGTCGACGTGCCCGATCGTGCCGATATTGACATGCGGTTTCCCGCGCTGAAATTTTTCCTTGCCCATCGTAATCGCTTCCTTCTCTATATGTCTTCGTCGGCGTCTTGCCGTCGAAATCAATAATTACCTGATAATCTATCTATTAAATACGCAGCCGATTCTATCGGCGGCCGTGCAGGACTTCCTGCGCAACCGATTCACTGACCGGCGCATAGTGATGGAATTCCATCGTAAAGGTGCCGCGGCCCTGGGTCATCGAGCGCAAGCGCGTCGCATACCCGAACATGGTGGCCAAAGGCACGAGCGCCCGGACCGCTTGCAGTCCATCGGAGCGCAATTCCATTCCCTCGATCATGCCGCGATTGGCCGAAAGATTGCCGATGACATCGCCGGTGTATTCCTCCGGCGCGACGACCTCAATGGCCATCATCGGCTCCAGCAAGACCGGTTTGCCCTGCTGCTGGGCCTCTTTAATCGCCATTGAACCGGCGATCTTGAAGGCCATCTCCGAAGAGTCAACCTCGTGGAACGAGCCGTCGATCAGAGTCGCCTTCAGGTCGACCACCGGATAGCCGGCCAACACGCCGCTTTCCAGCGCTTCGCGGATACCGGCTTCCGTCGGACCGATAAACTCCCGCGGGATGGAGCCGCCGATGATGGCGTTCTCGAACACGATGCCTGCTCCCGGCTCCAGCGGCTCGACGCGCAGCACGACGTGGCCAAATTGACCACGACCGCCGGACTGACGCACGAAACGCCCTTCCACCTTGTCAACCGGTCGCGTAATCGTCTCGCGATAGGCGACGCGGGGCTGGCCGACATTGGCAGAAACCTTAAACTCGCGCATGAGGCGGTCGACCAGGACTTCCAGATGCAGCTCACCCATGCCGGAAAGAACTGTTTGACCGGTTTGTTCGTCTACCTTCACCTGGAAAGTGGGATCTTCTTCCGAAAGCGCGCGAAGGGCGTTGCCCATCCTGTCCTGGTCCAGATTGCTCTTCGGCTCAATGGCCAGGTTGATAACCGGCTCAGGGAACTCGATCGCCTCCAGAATGATGGGGGCTTTCGCATCGGTCAGCGTATCGCCGGTAAAGGTGTTCTTCTGGCCCAGCGTCGCCGCAATGTCACCCGCCTTGATCTCCTTGAGGTCTTCGCGGTGGTCGGAATGCATGCGCAGGATCCGGCCGATGCGCTCGCGCTTGTCCTTGGTGCTGTTCAGCACGGAGTCGCCCACAGTGGCCGAACCCGAGTAGACGCGGAAGTAGGCCAGACGACCCACGTAAGGGTCAGTGACAATCTTGAAGACCAACGCCGAAAACGGTTCGTCGACCGACGCATGCCGGATCTCGACCTTATCGGTGTAAGGATTGGTTCCCTCAATGGGTGGAATATCCAGCGGCGACGGGAGGTAATAGACGACGGCGTCGAGCATGCGCTGAATGCCGCGGTTGCGCAAGGCGCTGCCGCATAGGACAGGGGTGGCCCTGTTTTCGACGGTGGCCCGACGAAGGGCCGTCCGCAGTTCCGAGATGTCGATCTCCTCGCCCTCGAGATATCGCATCATGAGATCGTCATCGGTCTCGGCAATACTTTCCATCATATGATGGCGAGCATCCTCGACAGCTTCCATGATCTCGTCCGGGATCGGCGCGGTTTGCACCCGCGCGCCGGCATCGTCATCATTCCAGTAGTAGGCCTGCATATCGAGCAGGTCGACGATACCCCGGAAGGAAGATTCCTCCCCAATGGGATACTGGATGGGCACGGGGTTGGCGCCCAAACGATCCTTAATCATGCCGATCGTGCGCTTGAAATCAGCGCCGGTGCGGTCCATTTTGTTAACGAAACAAATCCGGGGGACGTTGTAGCCGTTAGCCTGGCGCCAGACAGTCTCGGATTGCGGCTCGACACCGGCCACAGCGTCAAAAACCACGACGCCGCCGTCGAGGACGCGCAAGCTGCGCTGCACCTCGGCGGTGAAGTCGATATGCCCGGGGGTGTCGATGATATTAATCTGGTGATCGAGCCAGAACGCCGTAGTCGCCGCCGACGAGATGGTGATACCGCGCTCGCGCTCCTGATCCATGGAATCCATCGTGGCCGTGCCCTCGTGGGTCTCGCCCATGCGATGGATCACACCCGTGTAATACAGGACGCGCTCGGTCGTCGTCGTTTTACCGGCGTCAATATGGGCAATAATGCCGATATTCCGGATTCGTTCCAGCGGATAATTAGCCATAACTCAATTAAATCCGGAAGTGGGAGAAGGCGCGGTTGGCCTCGGCCATGCGGTGGGTATCGTCGCGCTTCTTGACTGCCGATCCCTGGTTGTTTGCCGCGTCGATAAACTCATTGGCAAGCTTGTCGGCCATCGTCTGGCCGCCACGGTTGCGGGCGGCGGTCAACAGCCAGCGCATGGCCAGCGAGACCTGGCGGTACGGCTCCACAGGAATCGGAACCTGGTAGGTGGCGCCACCGACGCGGCGCGGCCGTACTTCGATCTGGGGCATGACGTTCTGCAAGGCTTGCTCGAACACATCCAACCCGGGACGGCCGACGCGCTCTTCGATCATATCGAAGCTGTCATAGATCAAGCCCTGGGCCACGCTCTTCTTGCCGTCATACATGAGCCGATTTACGAACATCGACACATGCAGATTGTCATAGCGCAGGTCGGGCTGTATTTCACGTTTTTCAGGACGAATTCGTCTGGACATGACTTTACTTTCCCCGGCAACCGACTTCGGCCGCCAAAACGGTCAACATGACCGATTACTTCTTCTTTGCCACCTTGGTTCCATACTTGGAACGGCCTTTCTTGCGGTTGACAACACCGCCGGCATCCAGCGTGCCGCGTACGATGTGATAGCGCACACCGGGCAGGTCCTTCACACGGCCGCCGCGAACCAGCACAACCGAGTGGTCCTGCAGCGTATGACCCTCACCGGGAATATAGGCGGTCACCTCAATGCCATTGGACAGGCGAACACGAGCCACCTTGCGCAGCGCCGAATTCGGCTTCTTGGGGGTCATGGTCTTCACTTGCGTGCAGACCCCGCGCTTCTGGGGCGCGCCCATCGGCTGGCGAGTACGCCGCTGCTTGAAGGAATTCAAAGTGTATTGCAGTGCCGGAGATTTGCTCTTCTTTGGCTTAACGCTCCGTCCCTTGCGGACTAGTTGATTAATTGTTGGCAAAGCTAACGTTTCTCCTTTCTGAAACTCTCTGCGCCGAGTACCACGCTAAGACAGAAAACGCCACAAACCGCTGCATCGGAAGGGGACGAATTTTCGTTCCTTGTCACCCGCAGTAGTGAGGAGTTCTCTATTCGGTTGTGAATCAATAAGAATCGTCTGAATGAAGGGAGAGGACAGAGATACCCACCATTCCCCGACAATCGACAATATAGAGGCCATCGTAGTATTTTTCTATCGATGGCCTCCATCGTTTTCAGTCTATTCAGTTAGTAACAGCGCTGTACGCCGCTACCTTTTGCGGTTTGACATACGATCTACAATCTTAGCAGAAACGATCGATAAGTCAAGGCTTTTTCAAGGTTTCGCCGCTTTCGATGCAGCATCCGTCAAAGAGCCGGTTATTTGCGAATAACCGGCTCAAATGAAACATTTACCGGTTCGACCGCGCCAGGGCCATGAAATCATCGCCGGCCCACTTGCGGCTGGTCCGCTTGTCATCTTCCTTGCCGAACCGCACGGTTTCGCCGCCCTCGGTTACCGCTTCCACAGCAAGGCCCAGGCTCTGAAGCTCCTTCACAAGCACGCGGAAGGAAGCAGGCACGCCCGGCTCCTCTATCGGCTCGTTCTTGACAATGGACTCATAGGTCTTGACACGACCCTGCGTATCGTCCGACTTGACGGTCAGCATCTCTTGCAGGGTGTGGGCCGCGCCATAGGCCTCCAGCGCCCACACTTCCATCTCACCAAAACGCTGGCCACCGAATTGGGCCTTGCCACCTAACGGCTGCTGCGTTACCAGGGAGTACGGGCCGGTGGAGCGAGCATGGGCCTTGTCCTCAACCAGGTGGGCCAGCTTCAGCATATGGAGAACGCCGACGGTCACCGGCTGATCAAACGGCCGGCCGGTCTTGCCGTCAAACAGGCGCTCCTTGCCCAACGTCGGCAGCGGGATATGGGTATGGGTCGTGATGTCATTGGACCGAGCGATCAACTCATCAACGTCGGCCGTCTCCGGATCGAGCTTGACTTCCTCGGGCAGCATGTCGCCATATTTCTCGAGGATCATGGTGTACCATTCACGGACGGTCACCTCGACCGCCTTACCCTCGATTTCCAGCCAATGCGCCTTCACGAGACCTTCGGCATGTTCGGGGAAAATCTCATCCGGATTCCAATCACGACCACGCAGCCACTCCCGGACAGTCGCCCGGCGAGCGTAGTTCTCATCGATCTCCAGCTGGGCGGCATCGTAGCCGAGGTCGCTCAACCAGGCGACGATGAACATGCGGCGAGCGTGATCATCGTTCTCGACCTGCGTCGTATCGTATCCAATCTCCGCCAACCAATCCCAGGCCCATTCGCTGGTCACATCCCAGGCATGGTCGATGAGCCAGGCGCGGCCCAGCTCAGCCGAAATCTCATGCTCCGTCGCGCCGTCGAACACCGGGGTGATGGCCCGGAAGCCGATGCGGCTGGCGGCCCAACCCAGATGCGCCTCCAGAACCTGGCCGATATTCATACGGCCGGGAACACCCAACGGGCTGAGGATGATATCGATCTGGCGGCCGTCGTCGAGATAGGGCATGTCCTCGACAGGCACGATCTTGGAGATGACGCCCTTGTTGCCGTGCCGGCCGGCCATCTTGTCGCCCTCGGAGATCTTGCGCCGTTGGGCGACGCTGACGCGAACCATCGTCTCCACTCCGGCCGGGAGGTCGCGGTCATGCTGCCGGTCAAAGACCTGCACATCGACGACCTTGCCGCGCGCGCCATTGGGAAGACGCAGGCTGGAGTCCTTCACCTCGCGGGCCTTGTCGCCAAAGATCGCTCGCAGAAGCTTCTCCTCGGGGCTGAGTTCTTTCTCGCCCTTGGGCGTGATCTTGCCGACCAGGATGTCGTTCTCATTGACATCCGCGCCGACGCGGATGATGCCGCGCTCATCGAGGTCCTTCAGGGCTTCCTCGCTGACGTTGGGGATGTCATAGGTGATCTCTTCCGGCCCCAGCTTGGTATCGCGGGCTTCGACTTCATGCTTCTCGATATGAATCGAGGTGAAGCGATCCTGGCGGACCATCGACTCGCTGACCAGAATGGCGTCCTCAAAGTTGCCTCCTTCCCAGGAGAGGAAGGCCACGACGACGTCCTGGCCCAATGCCAGCTCACCGTGGTGGGTTGAGGAGCTGTCGGCCAGCACATCCCCGATCTGTACGCGCTGTCCGCGATAGACGATGGGATGCTGATCGATGCAGGTGCTCTGATTGGAGCGATTGTATTTACGCAAGTTGTAGGTGCGAAGCCCGTTCTCGCCGGCCACTACGATCTGGTCGCCGGAGACACTGACGACCTCGCCCGGCTGGTCAGCCAGAACAACCTGGCCGGAATTCAGCGCGGCCTGCTCTTCCATCCCCGTGCTGACAATCGGGACGTCGGGCTGCAACAACGGCACAGCCTGGCGCTGCATGTTTGAACCCATCAGCGCCCGGTTGGCGTCATCATGCTCCAGGAAGGGAATCAACGCTGCAGATACACCGACGATCTGCCGCGGGGCCACGTCCATGAAGTCAACGCGCTGCACGGAAGTGAAGCGGAATTGCTGGTTACGACGGGAGGACACTCGCGCCGAGGCGAATTGACCGCGCTCGTCGATCTTGGCGTTGGCCTGAGCGATGGTGTAGCGGTCCTCCTCGTCGGCCGACATATAGAGAACCTCATCGGTCAGGAAAGGCGTTACCTGCACTTCTTCGATGCCGGCGTCGCGCATGGCCTTGACATGGTCGGCTGTGATCGTTTCGCCCTTGGAGACGATGATCTCGCCCGTGGCCGGATCGGTGACGTTGACAAAGGCATCGTGATTGACCAGTTCATCGCCAACCGCCATCTTGTTCAGAACGCGGCGATAAGGAGTCTCGATGAAACCGTATTTGTTGACACGGCCGTAGGTCGCCAGGCGGCCGATCAGACCGATGTTCGGGCCTTCCGGCGTCTCGATGGGGCAGATGCGGCCGTAATGGCTATGGTGGACGTCGCGCACCTCGAAGCCGGCGCGCTCGCGGCGCAAGCCGCCGGGGCCAAGGGCTGACAGCGTTCGTTTGTGGGTCAACTCGGCCAGCGGATTGGCTTGCTCCATGAACTGGCTGAGTTGCGAACTGCCGAAGAATTCGCGAATGGCAGCCACAACCGGCCGGATGTTGATCAGAGCGATGGGTGTGACATTATCGCTTTCACGAATCGACATGCGCTCGCGAACCACGCGTTCCATCCGGCGCAAGCCGACACGCAGCTTGGCCTGAATCAACTCGCCGACCGTCTTCACCCGCCGGTTGCCCAGATGGTCGATATCGTCCGGCCCTTCCTGACCATTGTTGATCAGGATCATATGACGAACGAAGTTGACGATATCATGCTGGGTGATCGTGCGATGAGTCAGCGGCACGATCGACTGCAAGTTGAGCCGCTTGTTGAGCTTGTAGCGCCCAACGGCCGCCAGGTCATAGCGACGGCTGTCGTAAAGTTGCTCCTGCAAAAATTGGGAGGCGTTGTCCAGAGTCGGCGGATCGCCAGGGCGCATGCGCCGGTAGAACTCAATCAGCGCCTGCTCCGGAATGGATTTGCCCTCGTCCCAATGAGGCTCCTGCTCAATGCTGCCCTGAATGTAGAGATGCTCGCCGTTGGTATCGACATCGGCGAAAAGCGAAAGCAGTTCCTCGTCAGTCCCCTCATTGATAAGAGGATTGCCCAAGCCGTCGGGGATGGCGGCCATGGCGCGCAGGAAGAGCGTCACCGGAACCGTTCGCTTGCGGTTGAACTTCACGGTGAGATAGTCGGTCTTGCGCGTCTCGAACTCCATCCAGGCGCCGCGGTCGGGGATGAGCTTGCCCATGGCCAGCGGCCGCCCGGTCGTGCGCTCTTCTTCAACCTCAAAGTAAGCACCGGGCGAGCGGATCAGCTGGCTGACCACGACGCGCTCCGTGCCGTTGATGATGAATGTGCCGGCAGGGGTCATGAGCGGAAAATCCCCCATGAAAATATCCTGCACGATGGGTTGGTCCTGCTCGGTGCTATGAAGCATAACCCGAACGTAGAGCGGCGCGGCGTAGCTCATGTCACGCTCGACACACTCCTCGACATTATACTTCGGCTCATCGAACCAATATTTCAGGTCAAATCCGTCAACTTCCTTGCGTTTGCTGGGAAAATAAAGCTTCAGGTCGCCGTTAAAACTTTCGATGGGAGAAATCTCATCAAAAAGCTCCGCCAACCCTTCATTCGTAAATTGCTCGAACGAGCGCAACTGAACGTCGATCAGAGTCGGCAGCTCCATCGGATGGGTTGTTCGCGCATAGCTTTTGGTATACATGCTGGACATACTGTGTCACCTGCTCCCTGGTCGGCGAAGGATCACTTCACCAATTGGAAATAACTTGACAGCCTCGTTACACAAAAAAGGTGCAGCTTTTGCTTGCACCTGTTCGATTATTCTTTCGCTTGCAATCAACTTTAATAAATCGATTAAAAGACAGTTTTCCGCGAACTTGTAGTATATTATCTCTTGCGCCTCTCGTCAAGTTTTTTGTAGATTCTCACTATTTCCCCGGCCGCGACGGGCCAACTGAACTTCTCGATAGCTCGACCGCGCAGCTTGCGGCCGATTTCCTTCCCTCTCGCAGGATCATGGATTAACGAGATGGTCGCCGCCGTGAACGCGGCCGCGTCCCCGGCGGCCGCATAAACACCCAGATCGCCCAGATACTCGCGATTTACGGGCGTGTCATAGGCGACGACGGGCAACTCCATGGCCATATAGTTGAGGAGTTTGCCGCTACCCTCGCTGGTCGACATCTTGGGCGCCACGGCGATATCACAGGCGCTGAGGAAGTAAGGCGCGTTGTCAAAAGGGATACGGCCGGTTAAGGTAACCAGATCATCCACGCCTCGCTTTTTGGCGAGTGTCCGATAATGATCGACATTGGGATAACCCATGACAAGAAAATGGGCGTCGATATCCCGTCGCCGGCATTCGACGGCCGCTTCGATCAAGTGGGGTATCCCCTGATAGTCGGTCAACAATCCCAGATAGCCAACAATGACGGTGTTCGGCGCGATATTAAATCGCCTCCGGAGGGGATGCGCATCTCGTGAATAAGAGAAGCGCGCCGGATCGAACTGCACCGGGTCGGCGCAGTCGGGCAAGGTATGGATCATCCCTTCGGGGACGCCGAATTTCTCGCGCAGCAGATCGGCCGCCTTGCTCGAGCTGGTCAAAATAGCGTCTGGCAGCCGCTGCGTGATGATCGTCTCCATGCGCAAAGCCCAGGGATAGACGAATCCATCCGGATTGAGGAAATGATGGTCCACCATCTCGGCCGTCAGACTCCCCTGATAATCAAACACCAGGGGTCGGCCGAACAGCCGCGCCAGCACCCCGCCGATCAATGCCCCTTCGTGCATGTGGCCGTGGATGATATCCGGCCGGAAGCGCCGAACTTCCTTCATGGATTTCACGGCCAGGTAGGCATCGAAGGCGATCTTGTGGCGCGACGACCCCACCTCATAATCGGTGCGCCAAGGCAGGCTGGCGGTTCGGCGGATGTCGATGCCGGGCACATCGTTTCCCTTATAATAGGTAACGATGGCGACCTCGACTCCCTTTTCGCCCAGCGTCCGCGCCTCCTCCAGGATACGGATATGTCCGCCGTAGTCGCTGAAGAAGGAAGTGGGCGCGATCATCAATACGCGCAATGGATTACTCCTGTCAAGGCCTCACCGGTATTTTCCCATAATCGCCTCCCTCTATCTATCAAGCGAAGCGGCGGGAATATCGACATGGATTCAAATACAGGTTATTCGCCCTGCTTGCCTTTACCCATCTTTCCTGATAGCCAGCCACCGAGAAGCTGGTCGGACACTGAAGGCCGGTCCAGTTTTTGCTCGACACCTTCAACCCATTCGTTCCGGGCGCGCTCCTTGATCCATCGCTCGCGCTGGATGAGCAACTGACCCAGCGTCAGATCGATCATCTCGCGATCGCCCTCCTCAATCAGACGGCGCAGGCCGGCCAATTCTTCAAGAAGCGCGTCGAGCCAACGCAGCGTGGCTGCCTTGTCATGAAGCGCGAGGCTGGTGATGTCGGTACCCAATTGCAACGGCTGGGTAGCCAGGGAAAATGATGAGTTGGCAAATCGAAGCACATCGCGCCAACCGGTCGACTTTTGCAGCGCACCAAAGATGGCCGCCGCCGTCAATCCCGGCAAGGTCTCGCTCCCCTGCACCAGGCTGTCATACTCCATAGGGTCAAGAAAGTAGGGCGTGGCCCCCAACAGGCGACCGAAATTAACGGCCGTCTCCACCGCTTGCGGATCCGCGACCGGCGAGGGCATCAGGCAGAAGATGCTATTCCTGAACAAGTCGGCCGTTCCTGCTTCCGGCCCATCCCGACCGTCATTCAGGTACGGGGCCGACAAGACCGGCATGACCCCGACATAATGCCCCCTGGACAGATACTGGTCGGCCCATTTCTGGCTGAGGCTCTTGAGCACGGACAGATCGAGCACCAACGTATGGGGCTTCAATTCGCCGCCGATCGCCTGCAGGCTGGTATGTAATTCGCTCAAGGGGACGGACAGGATCAGAATGTCGGCCGCGGCAGCGGCGCTCACCAGGTTCCACTCCGCCTTGTCGATGGCCCCAAGCTCGTCCTTGGCTCGCTCCGTCAAGTCGCGGTGGCGATCATGGCCGATAACGCTCAATTCGGCCGAGGATGCCTTGATGGCCTTGGCGATGGACACCCCTGTCCGGTTCATCCCCACAATCGTGACTGTCTGTGCCTTCATAAACCGTCTCCTCTAGTTCCGGTCGTCTGCCCATTGCAGAGCGATTAGCAAGCGATCTTCCTCGGATTCATCTCCGTCGATCTCGTCCTGGTGCCGGCGGATTATCTCGACCACGGTCGGTCGGACGCCCGCCTCCGCGGCCATCTCCGCGCCCCATGCCGGATGTTGAGCGCGAGCGACAAACGGCCGCCGCCAACTTTCCACTGATCCGCGGCCCCACACTTCCGCTCGCTCCGGAAACAACCCGCCACCCACGACAATCAGCGTGCGATCCCAGGCCGAGAGCGGGCAATGTATCTTGCCGATATCATGCAACAATGCCGCCGTCAACAAATCCGGATGATTATAGCCCGCCTCATGCAGCGTTCGAAAGACGCGATAGCTATGCCACTGATCGGCGTAGGTGAAACGATAGAACAGATCGCGTTCGGCGGCGGTCAAATAGTTCGCGATCTCATCGCACGCGCCATCCGACAGGGGACCGGCGGTCAGATTATCGCGCAATTGTCGAATCCGGTAGGGGAGGCCCACGTCAACCAAGCAGTAATTGCAGCGTCGCCTGGGCCGGTGCGACGACCAGGACGTTGAGAACGGACGGGAAGAAAAATACGATCGCCATCAGGATGATGAAGCTGAATTGTTCAAGCGACCGCAGCCGGTAAACGAACTCGCTCGGCAAAATGGCATACAGGATCTTCGAGCCATCCAGCGGCGGGATCGGGATCAGATTGAAGAAAGCCAGAATAAGGTTGATCCAGATAAAAGTGAACATGAAGAACGACAGCATCGACAGATTACCGGATAGCGTGGAGGGCGAGATATTGGCCAGGCTCAAAAGTCGGAAGGCAAGCGCGGCCAGCGTCGCCATGGCGATGTTGGAAAGCGGCCCGGCAATTGCCACGATCGCCATCGATGTGTGCGGATTGCCGCGCATGTTCATCGGATTGACCATGACAGGCTTGGCCCACCCAAACCCGGCGATGATCAACAACAGGGTGCCGAACGGATCGAGGTGCTTGAGCGGATTGAGCGTGATGCGACCCATGTTCCGAGGCGTGGGATCGCCCAAATAATCGGCCGTCAGGGCATGGGCCAGCTCGTGAACCGTGAAAGCGATGAGCAGCACGATGACCCGCGCAACAATGGTTTGGATGTCCAGATTACCAAGCATAACTTCAGTTCCATGGTCAATCCCAACAAACGGGATCAACTGTGTAAGCTAGTGACTGCCGACATTAAGTATATCTGTTCGAATGATCAGTTACGAGAATTGGCAGAGTCGCGCGGCAAGGACTCATATACGTGTAGCCGGTCAGGCGCGAAAGCGATCCGGATGACATCACCACGACTGAAGGGAAAGTCATCATCGACCTCGAACAGAAGCCGGCGATCGCCGGCCTTGAACCACAACTGAGAGAAACGGCCGCGAAACGTTAGCCCATCGACCATGCCGTCGATCCGGTTAAGCTCCGCCCGACCTGCTGCCACTTCTTCGATCTGTTCGATCGTGGGCCTGATGAGCAGGGTGACGGCCGAACCGGCGGGAGGTAATTTCCCGGCGGGAAGGAAACGGCCGACGGCCGTTTCGACCTCGCCGGCCTCGTTCACCCGGCCGGGAATCAGGTTTTGATAGCCGAGAAAGCCCGCGACAAAGGGCGTCTCCGGATGCCGGTAGACCGCTTGCGGCGTGCCGATCTGTTCGATTCGTCCGGCATTCATCACCGCCAGCCGGTCGCCAACGGCGAAAGCCTCCGTCTGGTCATGGGTGACATAGACGGCCGTCATACCGATGCGCTTCAGGATGGTGCGCACGTCGATCATCAGCCGTTCCCGCAACGCCCTGTCCAGCGCTCCCAGCGGCTCATCCAGCATGAGCAACCTGGGGCTGGGAGCCAAGGCGCGAGCCAGCGCCACACGCTGCTGCTCGCCGCCCGATAAGGAGGCGACATTCCGCTCGGCAAACTGGCTCAAATTGACCAGATCAAGCATTTCGGCCGTGCGCGAGGCTATCTCAGCCGGCGGACGATGATGCATCCGCAACCCGAAAGCGATGTTGTCGCGCACGTTCTTGTGGGGAAAGAGGGCGAAGTCCTGGAACATCATGCCAAAGTCGCGCAGATGAGGGGCGATACCGGCCATGTCGCGACCGTCGAAATGGATCGTGCCGGCGTCGGCCGTCTCCAGTCCGGCGATCAGGCGCAATAAAGTCGTCTTGCCGCAACCGGAGGGGCCAAGCAGGCACAGGATTTCTCCGTCGTTGATGGCGAAACTGATGTCATCAACAGCGGGAGTCCCGGGCGCGAACGATTTGCGAACATCGAACACTTCCAGCAGCGACATAAGCCTAGAACTCCCACTCCCCGCCAAAGCGAAAATGTTCGATCACCACAAAGGCGATGACGCAGACGGCCATCAGCAGGACGCTCATCGCCAGAGCCTGGCCGTAGTTGAGCGCGCCGGGCTGTCCCAGGAACCGATAGATGGCGACGGGCATCGTAGGCGTCTCCGGTCGGGCCAGAAAGACGGTTGCCCCAAACTCACCCATACTGATGGTGAAGGCGAATAACGCCCCCACGAGGAGCGGCCGCCGGATGAGCGGCCAGTCGACCTCCCGCCAGACTCGCCAGCCGTCCGCGCCCAGCATGGCGGCCGCCTCGCGCAAGGACGGCAAGATACCGCGAAACCCGGGCAGCACACTGCGCAAGACGAAGGGAACGGCGACCACGGCGTGGGCCAGCGGCAACAGGATGATGGACGAGCGGAGATTGAGGGGCGGCCGAGCCAGGGCGATGATGTAACCCAAACCGAGAGTCACGGCCGAGGTCGCCAGGGGCAACATCAACAGCGCGTCCAGAGCACGGGTCAGAAGGACTTGTCGCCCCCCAGTCTCCCATTGGGTCAAAACCTGCGCGGCGATAAGCCCCAGAATGACGGACATCAGCATGGCCGTCAGGGCGATGACAACCGAGTTGAGCATCGCCTGTCCCGGCGGCACAAAAAAGAGGGAATCGCCCCGGTCGGTGAAGAGGGCGCGGTAATAGGCCAGGGTCAGTCCGTCCCTGCCGCGCAATGAACGAAGGACAAGGGCGGCCAGTGGCGAGCCGATGAACAGAAGGATGGCCGTCACGTTGCCATAGACGAGGGCCTTTTGCCGCGTCGATCGCACGGGCATTCCCACGGTTGGACGCGCCCCGGCACGGGTCGGTCGGGACAGATTGGCCTGGGTGCGGGTGTAGACCCACATCAGGATGAAGGTGAACACGATCTGCCACAGCGACAGGGCGGCAGCGACGGGCAGGTTGAACTGATTGAGCGCCTGGCGGTAGATCTCCACCTCCAGCGTCGCAAAGCGCGGGCCGCCGAGAATGACGACCACGCCGAAACTGGTGAAGCAATAGATGAACACCAGCACCGTGGCCGCCGTGATTGCCGGGCGTAGCATGGGCAGCGTGACCTCAAAGAAGGCGCGCAGTGGCGACGCGCCCAACATCCGGGCCGCCTGCGACAGCGACGGCGGCAGACCCTGCCAGTAGGCGCTGAGGAGGCGGAGGGCGACGCTGTAGTTAAAGAAGACGTGGGCCATCAGGATGATCCATACCGTCTGGTTCAACCGGATGGGCGCGGCAGCCAGGGCCAGCAGATCGCGCAACCAGTTGTTGATGATCCCCGCGGGGCCGATGAGGGCGATGAACGCGGAGGCCACGACGACCGTCGGCAGCACAAAGGGCAGCGTCGCCAAGGCCCGCACCAGGGTCTTGCCGCGAAAGTCGAACCGGGCCAGCACGTAAGCGCCGGGAAAGGCAAACAGCAGGGTCAGTACCGTGGATACGGCCGCCTGCCAGGTCGTGAACCACAACACACGCAGCAGATAGCTGGAGGTGAAAAGCCGGGTCAGAGCCGACGTATCCAGTCGCCCGTCGGCGAACAGACCCAGCCGGAAGATGGCCCCGAGGGGGTAGACGTAAAAGATGGCGAAGAAGATCGCCGGCAGCAAAAAGACCGCGCCCACCACAAGGCGACGCCAGGCCGGGGAATCTCGCCTGATAGCGGGGACGGGGCGCATCACCGCAGCACGATCTCCGTCCAGGCTTGTATCCAGGCCTCGCGATTGGCGGTAATGCGCGACGGGTCAAGCTGAACCGGCGCGGCCGGGGTTTGGCTATATTGTTGAAATACATCCGGCAGAACGGCCGTCTCATTGGCCGGGTAGACGAACATCTTCAAGGGGATGTCCTCCTGGAAGGGACGATCCAGCAGAAAATCGACCAGTTGCCGCGCCTCTTTCTCCTTTTGCGTGCCGCGCAGGATGCCGACGAATTCGATTTGGCGGAAGCACGTCCCGTCAGTCAGGACCGCGGCCGTGGGCGCTTCATCCGGCGGCGTCTCGGCGTAGTACACCTCGGCCGCGGGGCTGCCGGCATAGCTGACGACGATCGGGCGGTCGCCTTCCGAGGCGGCCGTGAAATGGCTGTAGTAAGCGGTCTCCCAACCGTCCACGACCAGCACATCATTGTCCACCAGTCGCGCCCAATAATCCAAATAGCCGTCCTCGCCAAAGGCATCGATGGTCGTCAGCAGGAAACCCAACCCGGGCGTCGAGGTCGCGGGGTTCTCCACCACCGTCAAACCGGCATAAGCCGGATCGGCCAGATCGGCCAGACTATCCGGTGGCGCCAGCCCACGGCCGGCAAACCAGGACACGTCATAATTGAGGCAGACGTCGCCAAAGTCGACGGGCAGCACCCGGTTTTGGGGATCGAGCTTGAGCGAATCGGCGATATCGGCCAGGATGGGCGAATCATAGGGCAGAAACAGGTCGTTATCCAGCGCCCGGCTGAGAAACGTATTATCAACGCCGAACAGCACGTCAGCCAGTGGCGCATCCTTCGACAAGATAGCCTTGTTCAGGATCTCGCCGCCGTCACCCGCCTTGAACACCTCCACCCGAATCCCCGTCTCCGCTTCGAAGTCATCCAGCAGTTCGGCGCTCATATCGAAACTGTCGTGGGTCATCAGCCGGATGACCGGCGGCTCATCCGTGGCCGAACCTCCGGCCGAGCAAGCCGCCAAGACCAGCGCCAGCAAGATCATCCCCATAGCCACAATCTTTCTCATCTCACTGTACCTCCGAAAATAAAAACGCCCCTGATACAGGGGCGGTGGAAACGATGGAGCGTCATTTCCCTACGCCAGTATGATCTGGATCAGGTTTAACGGTTCGCCCCAGATTAGGGGGCATCTCAGCGCGACATTGCCGCGCACCCGCAAGACAAATATGAGGTTGTTCGATAGGGATTATAGAAAGAGACGCGACACGAGTCAATCGGCTTGACTTTCCACGGTTATCGCCTATAATCCCCTAGTGTTGATGCGGGGTAGAGCAGAGGCAGCTCGTCGGGCTCATAACCCGGAGGTCACAGGTTCGAATCCTGTCCCCGCGACCATAAAGAAAGCCGTAGCATCCGCTGCGGCTTTTTATTTTCCGCTTTTTCCCGAAGATACCGCGTCATTCGGCAATATCCCGACAAGCCACATAGTCGCCCAGCACCTCGCCCTTTGCGGCCGTGCGGGAGGGGCTGTTTGGTCGGCAAGCTGACAGCTTGCGCTACAGCCCCCTCCAGATAATATATTGATTATATTGATCTAATTGATTTAATCGGCAGGATCGACGAATTATTCAATTTAATCAATTTTTTCCGGAGGGAGGGGGGCCTGGTTGTTGGCGTTCGTCGTTGATCCCCCGGTTGCACGTATAAGCTACGTTTGCCCAGCCGGGAATCCTTGCCGCCCCACACGCAAGCGATAAAATCCACTCATGGAGTCTCAACCTATGCCCACTGAATACCAAAAGCTGTTGGAACAAGTCCACGAACTGAACGACCTCGGCAAAGCGGCCGCGCTGCTGTATTGGGATCGCGAGGTCTATATGCCTCATGGCGGCACGGCCGAGCGCATCGCCCAAATGACCACCATGAGCAGCCTCATCCATCGCATGTCGACATCGGACGAGATGGGCGAGCTGATCGAAAACGCCGCGGCCGAGATCGACGGCGTGCCCTACGACAGCAACGAGGCCAGTCTCATCCGCCTGCTGCGTCGCACCTACGCTGACGCCCGCAAACTCCCGGCGGAGTATGTCGCTCGCTCGGCCGCCATTAGCGGCGAGACGCGCGAGGCCTGGGTGCGGGCGCGCAAGGAAAACGATTTCGCCCACTTCCAGCCCTGGCTGGAACAGGTCATCGCCTTGTGCCAGGAGGAGGCCGACTACTACGGCTATGAGGACGAACGGTACGACGCGCTGCTCGACAAGTACGAGACGAACATGAAGACGGCCGAGGTGCGGGCCATCTTCGACGCCGTCAAGGCCGAACTGGTCCCCTTGCGCGAGGCCATCGATAACAGCCCGGTCAGGCTGGACGACAGCATCGTCCATCGGCCCTATGACATCGAAAAGCAGAAGGCCTTCGCCCGCGACATCGCCACGGCCCTCGGCTATGATTTCGAGCGCGGCCATCTGGGCACGGTCGTCCACCCCTTCGCCATCAGCTTTAGCCGCAACGACGCCCGCATCACCACCCGCTGGTATCCCGACTTCCTCAACCCCTCTCTGTTCGGCACGCTGCACGAGAGCGGGCACGCCATGTATGAGCAGGGCACCCATCCCGACCTGTCGCGCACGCCGCTGGCCCGGGGCACGTCGCTGGGCATCCACGAGTCGCAGTCGCGGATGATGGAGAACATCGTCGGCCGCAGTCGGGGCTTCTGGCAAGCCCACTTCCCCACCTTGCAGGGCTATTTCCCCGAGGCGCTGGGCAACAACACGGCCGAAGATTTCTATCGGGCCATCAACAAAACCCAGCCGTCGTTCATCCGTGTCGAGGCCGACGAGCTAACCTACAACTTCCACATCATCCTGCGTTTCGAACTGGAGCAGGCCATGCTCAACGGCGATCTGGTCGCCGCCGACTTGCCGGCGGCCTGGAACGACAAGATGCAAACGCTGCTCGGCATCACCCCGCCGAACGACAGCCAGGGCTGCCTGCAGGACGTCCACTGGTCGCGGCCGGGCTTCGGCTACTTCCCGACCTATGCCCTGGGCAATCTGTACGGGACTCAGTTCTTCGAGACGGCCGCCGCTCAGAATCCGGCCATCGTTGAGGAGTTGGCTCAGGGGAAGACCAACGCGCTGCTGGCCTGGCTGCGCGAGAACATCCACCAGCACGGCAAGAAGTTCACCCCCGGCGAACTGGTGCAGCGCGTCACCGGCAAGCCGCTCGGCCACGAGGCGTTCATGCGCTATGCCTGGGCGAAGTTTGGAGACCTCTACCAGCTGGGGTAGAGAAGATGAACCCACAGATGTTGCGGAAAATATCTTCCGTAACATCTGTGGGTGTTTCCGGTTCTAGAACGTGAAGCCGCCGCGCAGGCGGATGACGCCCATCACCACCAACAGCAACGACAACGCCACCATCAGCAGCTGATTGCGGTACTTGGTTGGGGAATCGGTCGACTTGCGCCAGACTGCGGTCATGTGCGCGGCGATGGCCGCCAGGACCATCGTCGTCGCATGCTCCAGCCGCGTCCCACTGAACCCGCCGGCGAAGAACAACAAAATCAGCCCCAGCAACACGTTGATATCCATCAAAATCGTATAGACCAACAGCAAGGTCTTGTCCAGAGGGGCATACTGCTTCTTGCCAAGCCAGCCGATCAGGAACTTGATGACGACGGCCGCCGCCACAATCGCGACCAGCCATCGGATATCACCGTGAACACGCATTAACATACTCATCAGAAAATACTCCTTGAAACTTGATGGAACGCCTATGACAAGGCGTCGTTAAATCTTGTGGATCCCTGCCAAGGTTGGGAAGGATCACCCCGCCTCGGGATCCTGTTCATCCGGCGAGGCTCCCGCGCGGGCCGCGTGCGGGTATTCAACCCGGGCGCGAACGATCGCCAGCCGGTCGATATCCAGCACAGTGAACCGGATGTTGTCATGATAAATGACCGTATCGCCCTTGGCGGGCGGGCGGCCCAACAGGGAGACGATGAGGCCGCCGACCGTCTCGACATCCGGCAGCTCATCCTCCTCCCCCAGAAAGACGTCATCGGCCAGGTCATCCAGCAGATAGTCGCCGGACAGCTCCAAAACACCGGGAGACACCTCGAAATACGGCTCCCGCTCAACGTCAAATTCGTCGCGAACCTCGCCGACCACCTCTTCCACAAGGTCTTCCAGCGTCACCACTCCGGCCATGCCGCCGAATTCATCGCGAACGATCGCCATGTGGAGTTTCTCATTCTTGAAGGCCGCGAGCAGCCGATCGACGCGAAAGTCCTCGGGCACTTCGGGCGCGCTTCGAAGGATCAGGCGCAAGTCGAACGGGCCATTCGGCCGCAAGGTCAACCGGATCAGGTCTTTCAGGTGCAGGATGCCGACGATATGGTCGGGATCGTCCTCGTAGATGGGGAACCGGCTGTGGTGGCTCCGGGTGACCGTGCGGATCAGGTCCGCCTGCCGGCAATCGATGGGCAAGGACTGCACCTTGCGCCGAGGCGTCATCACCTGCCCCACCGTGCGCTCGCTGAAGTCGAATATGTTGCGGATGATCTCTTCCTCGTCATCCTCTATCAGACCGCCCTCGGCGCTCTCGACAACGATAAGCTCCAGTTCTTCGGCCGCCAGGAGACGCTCATGGCCTTGCGCCGGTGTAATACGAAACAGACGCAGCAACAGCCCTCCAACCCCGTTCAACAAACGGACGGGCACGCTCAGTAACGCCCCGGCCAGACGCATAAAACGATTGAGGGCCATAGCCATCGCCGGAGGGTTGGACAAGGCCAACGACTTGGGCACCATCTCGCCGAGGACGATATAAAGCCAGATCAGGAACGCCAGGGCCAGGATGAGGGCAGCCCAAGTGGAAACGACTGGGTTGAGTCCTATCGCTTGCAGATAGGGCTGGATAAATCGACCAATGGCCGGCACGCCATACATGGCCAGACCGAGTGTGGCCAGGACCACGCCCAGCTCGGCCGTGGCGATGTAGCGATCCATGCGCGGGCGCATCTCCAAAATCTGCAACACCCGCCCGGCGACGACATAGCCCTCGTCGGCCAGTTGTTCCATCTCGGTGTCGCGAACGCCGATGATGGCGAACTCGGCAGCTACAAACAGGCCATTGATGAATATCAGTAACAGGACAACCACCAGAGGAGGGACAAGGCTGGAAACCGACGGCAACCTCTGCGCGGTCGGGGACATAGCCATGAACAAGCCCGGAGCCATAAGGATGAGGCTATTCATGGTCGGCCATGTCCCATTCCGTGAAGTGAGTATCGGCGTCGCTGGCCGGCAGAAGGAGCGACAACTCGCCCACCCCCAAATCTTCCATCGTTTCCACACGGATCACCACATCATCCAGGCTCACCTCATCCCCCTGAACCGGCGGACGCCCCAGGAGACTGAACACCAGACCACTGAGCGTGTCGGCCGTCTCTTCCGGCAGGTCAAGCTCCAGATACTCATTGACATCGGACACCAGCAAGTCGCCTCGCAGGTAGATGCGGCCTTCCTTGTCGCGGGCAATGACGGCCGCTTCGTCATCGAATTCGTCCTGCAGTTCGCCGAATATCTCCTCGATGAGGTCTTCCAGCGTCAACAGTCCGGCCGTTCCGCCGAATTCGTCAAAGACGATGGCCAAATAGCTGTTCTGCAGGTCGAGCTGGTCCCAAACGTCATTGATCGAGAGCGTCTCCGGCACGTAAACGGCTTCGCGGATGATGCCGCTGACGTCGTCCTGGCCTTCATTGTGAATGCGAAAAGCATCCTTCACGTGGACGAAGCCAACGATATCGTCAATGGAGTCGCGATAGAGCGGTATGCGGGAATAGCCGGCTTCGATGGCTATCTGCATCAGGTCGATCGCGCTGGTATGCAGCGGGGCGGCCGCGATTCGCGTGCGATGGATCATCACCTGCCGAGCGGTCAGGTCGCGCAAGCGCAGTGCATTGCGCAGCAATCGCCGCTCGTTGTCGTCGAGCAGCCCGCCTTCGTGGCTCTCGGTCACCAGCATCTCAATCTCATCCGGCGAATAGGCGCGGCCGGCCGTAGAGCGCGGGCCACGACCCGCCAGCCGTAACAGCAAGTTGGCCGAGCCGTTGAAGACCCATATAGGAACGGCGAGCAGGACCAGCGATGCGCTCATCGGCAAGACGGTCAACCGGGCGATGGTTTCGGGGTGCTGCAGCGCCAGCGATTTGGGGAAATGCTCGCCCAAAACGACCTGCAGAGCGGCGATGACCAGCAATACACCGATGCCGGCGATTGCGCCGGCCAGTCGCGCGGCCGTCTGCGGGGAGAGTATCGGCTGCAGGGATCGGGCCAAAGGCTCGTTAAGCTGCATGGCCACGGCCTCATAGGCATACACGCCGAGAACCAGCGACACGATGGCGATCCCCACCTGGCATGCGGCCATATAGCGATCCAGTTTGCGGCTGTCTCCCAGGATTGGCACCAGCATTTGCGAGAGCCGGTCCTGCTGAGATGCCATCTGGTTGATCCTGGTCCGGTGGGCGGAGGCGGCGGCAAACTCCGCGGCGACGTTTAGTCCCATCAGGAGCAGGAGCAAGCCAATGATGACAAGAGGCGTGACGATGGTCATCGAGGTTCCGCAACCTGCATCGTCTCTTGGCCGGACAACGGGCTTGACGAGCTGCAACGAGGCGGCCGAACCGTATCGATCGCGGCTACCCATGCCGATAAGTGCATAGCCTGCGAGGAAACGGCCGTCTCTTTACGATTAGGATATATGGGGCAAGAACTCGGAGGCTCCGAGACGGAGGATGACAAGACTAACGTACCCTCCGGTGCTCAGGTGTTGACGCCGCCTGATGCGTGTTTCCGTCGGTAGACATGAATGGTTTGGTTATTCGCGCCGGTAGAAACAACATCCGCAGATCGCACAGAAATCGCGGATCGCCGATTAGGATATCGGAGAACCCGGGAAGTCTGTGTCATCCGCAACTATGTTTTCTAAACGAACGCCGTTGGACAGGTTTGAAATAACAGCTTGATTGACCCGCTTATTATAGATAGGCCCGAGTAAATTGTCTAGCGCCGGCTTTTTCCTGGCATTGGACCTGGAATTGGAAAAGAAAACGGTCAATCCCGACGAACGGGATTGACCGTTTCATGCTATTTCCGGCGGCAGGAGATTGGAAACGAGATTTCTATCGCCGGAGGAAAGCCGGATGTTATGACGCCCGGCGCGGCCGTCCCTACCAGTACAGGGGTGAAATCGACGGACGGGCCGCGCCGGACGAGCCGGTAAGCAGTGAAATCAGGCGTTCTTGATGACGATCTCTTCGTCGTCGAACGCATTGGCCTTTGGCGCGATCTCGGCGTCTCGGGGCATAACCAGCGCCAGGACGAGATAGATCAACAGGCCGAC
>JAGOZU010000011.1 GCA_018058545.1 Promineifilum sp.
CACCAATGCCGCCGGATTCGCCCAGTTGGGAGAAGCGCTGGTCGGGTCGGGCGTCGAACTGGTCCCGGTTCAACTGCCTTATTTCGAGGGGCCGGAAGCCTGCCTGCACTTGATGTCGATCATCAGTATGGTGGATGACGATCTGGCGGTGATCTATCGGCCGTTGCTGCCCGTGCCGTTCTATCGGTTGCTGGTGGAGCGCGATATTCGGCTGGTCGATGTGGACGACGAGGAGTTCGTGACGATGGGCACGAACGTGCTGGCCATCGGGCCGCGCAATTGCCTGATGCTGGAGCGCAACCACATGACGCGGGCCGCGCTGGAGGAGGCGGGTTGCCGGGTGGCAACCTATCGTGGCGACGAGATGTCGCTGAAGACCGAAGGCGGGGCCACCTGCCTGACGCGGCCGATTTTGCGGAGCCGGGGGTAGAGGACGATATGCCACGAATCGAGGAACTGGGAATTTATGAAGGAACGCTTCCCAAAGGGGCGCGTAACGCCATCAGCGACGTTCCGGGCGTGCTGGTGGGTCATTTCACCCTGAACACGGGCGAAGGCGTGGCCGATCCCCATTGGCGGCCGGGTAACGGCCCTTTCCGCACCGGCGTGACGATCATCCTGCCCCACGACGGCAATCTGTACGAGGAGAAGGTCTGCGCGACGGTGCATACCATCAACGGCTTCGGCAAGCCGACCGGGTTCGAGCAGGTGCGCGAGCTGGGCACGCTGGAGACGCCCATCGCCCTGACGGGGACGATGAACGTGCCGCGCGTGGCCGACGCTCTGATGACCATCGCCGCTGAAGGCTCTCCCCATATCGGGGTGGGCTTTCCCGAACGGGGTTGGCCGGGCTACGCCAGCGTCAACCCGCTGGTGGCGGAGACGAGCGACGGCTATCTTAGCGATCTGCAGGCACGGCCGATCGGGTTGGAGCAGGTTCGGGCCGCGCTGGCCGCGGCCTCGGCCGACGTGACCGAAGGGGCGGTGGGAGCCGGTGCGGGCACGAGTTGTTACGGCTGGAAAGGGGGCATCGGCACCGCCTCGCGCGTCTTGCCGGAGCGAGCCGGCAGCTACACGATTGGGGCGCTGGTGCAGACGAACTTTGGCCGGCCGGAAGAACTGATGATCTGTGGCGTGCCCGTGGGGAAGCACCTGCGGCCGCCGGAAGCCCAACAAGCCGACCTGGGTGGTTCGATCATGATCATCCTGGCGACCGACGCGCCACTGGACGCGCGCGGGCTGGGGCGGTTGTGCCGGCGGGCGACGTTTGGGCTGGCGCGAACGGGCAGCAATTGCCACGGCGGAAGCGGTGATTTCGTCATCGCCTTCAGCACCGCGAACCGTATTCTCGATCGGCCGGACCCGTTGGTCGCCTCGCGGTCGGTCATCGACGAGCAGCCGCTCATGAGTTACTTCTCGACGGCGGTTATCGAGAGCGTGGAAGAGGCGATCTACAACAGCCTGCTGATGGCGCGGACGGTGGTGGGGCGTAATGGGCATGTCCGCCATGGCCTGCCGGCGGAGGAAGTGGCGCGCATCGTCCGGCAACATCGGCCGCGCTAATTGAAGCCCGCCATTCTAACTGATTTCATATATTGTTTGTCGTAAAATAATCATCATGAGATTAGTCATGCGTTCCAAGATTCACAAGGCGACGGTCAGACAGGCCGACGTCAACTATATCGGCAGCATCACGATCGATGAAGATCTGATGGATCGCGTCGGTCTGTGGCATTATGAAAAGGTGCTTGTTGTCAGCAACACTAGCGGCGCGAGACTGGAAACCTACGCCATCCCCGGCGAACGCGGGACGGGTGTCATCAACATGAACGGCTCGGCCGCGCATCTGATCAAGGCGGGCGAGGAAATCATCATCATCGGCTTCGAACTGACGGGAGTGCCGGTTAAGCCCCAGCAGATTTTGGTGGACAAAGACAACCGGTACGTACGCGATCTATAGGAACAATGACGGGGCGGGTTTCATCGACGAAGGCCAGCCTCTGTTAAAACGATTCGGACGATTTTGAGAAGCCGGGCCATGCGAAAGAGGCCCGGCTTTTTTCATTGGTTCATTTTCAAGTTGTTGACCTGGATCAATTTCAACGGCGGCTATTACCGCTATGATGAAAGCATGTTTGAAGCGCCGTTCCGAAGGGACGTGCAAGCGAGGTTACCATGAAAATCGGACTATTTTACGGATCCAGCACGGGCAACACCCAGATGGATGCGAACATCATCAAGGAAAGATTTGACGAACACACGCCGGGTTTGGTGGAGATATTCGATATCGCCAAGGTAGAGGTGGAGGCCATGTTGCCCTACGACGATCTGATCCTCGGCGCTCCAACCTGGAACATCGGCCAGTTGCAGGACGATTGGGATATCAAGTTTGAGCAACTCGACAGGCTGGACCTGACCGGCAAGCGAGTGGCGATCTATGCCCCGGGCGATCCGGTGGGGTATCCCGATAACTATTGTGACGCGATGGGCATGCTCGGCCGCAAGGTCGAAGAGCGCGGGGCCGAGCTGGTGGGCTTCACCGATGCCAGCGACTATAACTTCAGCCATTCTCTGGCGGTGGAGGACGGTGTGTTCCTGGGCCTGCCGCTGGATGACGATAACGAACCGGGCCTGACCGAGGACCGTATCCGCGATTGGGTGGCGCAGTTGGTGGTCGACTTCGGCGTCGATGAACTGGTCGCGGCCTGACAATTGACATAACGACTCCAAAAACAGAGGATTTTACCGATTGGAGCGGATGAGGCGCTTTTTGACTGGCGCCCATCCGCTCCTTTTTGTTGGCAACTGGCGGCCCGCCCCTGCCGCCCATCCGGCGGCAATGGGCTACAATAGGCCGCCATGCATGAATTTCTGGAACTGATTCACTCGCGTCGCTCCATCCGGCGCTATGAGGCGCGGCCCGTCCCGGCGGATCTCGTCGAGCAAATTCTCACCGCCGCCGTCCGGGCGCCGTCGGCCCACAACCGGCAGCCGTGGCGTTTCGTCGTCGTCGAGGATGGCGTGGTAAAACGGCGACTGGCAATGGCGATGGGCGAGCGGTTGCGAGAGGACCTGGCGGCCGATGGTCTGTCGCCGGAGCTGATCGAGCGCGATGCTGGTCGCTCCTTCAATCGGATCAGCGGCGCGCCGCTGATCATCTTATTGTGCCTGACGACGGCCGACATGGATGTCTACCCCGACGAACGGCGCGCGCGCAACGAAGCCATCATGGCTGCGCAGAGCGTGGCCATGGCCGGACAGAATATGTTGCTCGCTGCTCATGCCCTGGGGTTGGGCGCGTGCTGGCTGTGCGGCCCGCTGTTTTGCCCGGCCACTGTGCGTCGGGAGCTTGCCCTGCCTGACGATTGGCAACCACAAGGGCTGGTGACGATAGGGTACCCGGCTGAAACAAAAGAAAAGACGCGCCATCCGTTGGAATCGCGCGTCCTGTATCGCTAGTCTCGAAGACTTGCGGACGATCTAGAAGACGATTGCCTCGATGACCGGTCGCTTGCGCGTCTCGTCATAGAGGTATTTGTTGAGCGCCGACTCGATCTGGCCGTCGGTGATCTCGCGCCCGGCGTTGTGGGCTTCGCGAACGGCGCGAGCGATGACCTCTTCCGCGCCCTGCAGCAGTTCCTCGGCTTCCTTCTCGTTGACGAAGCCGCGCGTAGTCAGCCGCGGCCGTCCCTGCAACTCGCCCTGGCCGTTGGTGCGGGCGACGGCGAAGAAGTAGCCCGCCTGGGCCAGCCGGTCGCGGTCGCGCACCTCCGCCCAGCCGATGTCGCCCACGCCCGCGCCGTCGACGAAGACGTAGCCGCCCGGCAGCCGGTCGCGCACAGTCATGGAGTAGGGCGTCAGGTCGATGGGCGTGCCGTTTTCCACGATAGCGATGCGCTCCTGGGGGATGCCCAGCTTCTCGGCCATCTCGGCATGAAGCTTCAGATGTCGCAGTTCGCCGTGGACGGGGATGAGGAACAGCGGTCGTATCAGATTAATCAGCAGTTTCATCTCCTCCCGACTGGCATGGCCGGAGACGTGGACCTTGGCGACGCGGTCGTATAGAACCGTTGCCCCGCGGCGATAGAGCTGGTTGATGGTGCGATAGACCAATTCTTCGTTGCCGGGGATGGGGTGGGCGGAGAAGACGACCGTATCGCCCGGCTCGATGCTGAGCTGGTTGTGCCGCCCGCGCGCCAGACGGCCGAGCACGGCCGAAGGCTCGCCCTGGGAGCCGGTGACCATGATGACCACCTGGCTGGGCGGCATCTTCACCGCCTGCCCCAGATCGACGATGAGATCGTCGGGCAGCTCCAGATAGCCCAGGTTGCGGGCGATCTTGATGGCGTCGCGCATCGAGCGGCCGGCGATGGCCATCTTGCGATTGGATTTGAGCGCTGCCGCGGCCGCGATCTGCACGCGCGAGATAAGCGAGGCGAAGGTGGCTATGATGATTCGTCCTTGCGCGTTGCGAAACACCTCTTCGAATCCTTCCAGCAACTCCATTTCCGACTCGGTCCAGCCCGGCCGGTCGGCGTTGGTGCTGTCGGCCAGCAGGGCCAGCACGCCGCGTTGCGAGAACTCGGCCAGCTTGGCGAAGTCGGGCGGCCAGCTGTCGATGGGCGTATGGTCAAATTTATAGTCGCCGGTGTGGACGATGAGGCCGACCGGCGTGGTGATGCCGAAGCCGACGCAATCGGGGATGCTGTGGGCCACGTGGAACGGCTCGATCTTGAACGGGCCGATCTCGATGACCTCGCCCGCCCGGAAGGAGACGAGATCTACCTCGTGCAGGTTTTTGGATTCACGCAGCTTGTTTTCGATCAGGCCCAGCGTGAGCGGCGTGCCGTAGATGGGCGCATGGATATCATCGACCAGATGCGGCAACGCGCCGATATGGTCTTCGTGTCCGTGGGTGATCAGGATGGCCCGGACTTTGGAACGCCGGTCGCCCTCCATGAGATAGTTATAGTCGGGGATAATGAGATCGACGCCGAGCATGTCGTTCTCGGGGAACATGACGCCCGCGTCGACGATGAGGATATCATCCTCATACTCGATCACGGTCATGTTCTTGCCGATCTCGCCCAGGCCCCCGAGGGGCAGAATACGTAATGCATTTGTCATATGGTTAAAAATTGTAGGAACTTTTGTTATCGCCGTCAAAGCGGCCGACCTAACCCGGTCCGCGCGCCTAGAGGGCGGTTGATTGCTGGATGAAGACCCATAGCAAGAAGATGAGGAGGACCATCACAACCGTCAGAACCAGCATGAGAGGCCACATCCGGGGAGGACGTATGGCCGCCGCCACGGCGGGTATGGGGCGGGCAGACACGGGCTGGGCGACGGCGATCGGCGGCGAGACAACCGGTCGCGGCCGGTAGATCGTGTCCATCATCGTCTCTTCGCCGGCCGGCGGTATTTTCTCGTCCGGCTGGAACTCCGGGCGAGGGCCGTTCTGCACGATGGCGACGGTGATATTGTCCTCGCCACCGCGCTCGCAGGCCAGCTGAACCAGAGCGTCGGCCGCATCATCGGGCGGCGCGGCAAGCAGGATCGCGGCGATCTCGTTGTCATCGACGTGGCGGGTCAGGCCGTCGGAGCACAGCAGCAACAGGTCACCCTGCGCCAGATCGATCTCGAACAGGTCGATAGGCGGTCTGCTCTCCGAACCGATGCTGTAGAGGATGACGTTCTTGTAGGGATAGATGGCGGCCTCGGCCGGAGTCAGGGCGCCCTCTTCCACCAGACGGGCGACAAGGCTCTGGTCGCGTGTCACCTGTACCAGGGAGCCGCCGCGCAGCAGATAGGCGCGACTGTCGCCTACGTTGCCGATGTAGGCGCGGCCCTCATGGACGACGACGGCCACCATCGTCGTGGCCATTCGGCGGCTGTCGTCGCGCTCGGCCGCCAGCTTGCGCAAGTCGGTGTTGGCCGCCTGCATCGCTTCGATCAGTCGATGGCCCCTGCCGTCATTGTTGCCCGATTGCAGATAATGGAATTGCGCGCGCTCCCCGGCATAGCGGCTGGCGATCTCGCCCGCGTCGGCGCCGCCGACGCCGTCGGCGACGATATAGAGGCTGCCGTGAAGCAGGCGGTCGTCAGGCGTTTGGGGTTCGTAGACGGTGACGAAGTCTTCGTTGTGGCCTCGCACCAGGCCGGGATCGGTGCGCCAGGCGGCCGTTAGTGGGGCGGTCGCTTCCATTGGGAGCACTATAGCGGGATCGATGACGGCAAGCAAGGCTTTTAACCTGACGATTGCATGACGAAACGGTGAAAACGGGCGAAATGCGTCGGTGAACCGGGTTACCCATCACAAAGCGCCGCGGCCTGTCGAGGCCGCGGCGCTCATGAAAGGAGGAAGAAAATGAGATTCGGGCTTGCTGCCCTCTCTACTGATCAGACAGCATGACCGCCTCTTTTCTTACCTGCGAACAGCGGGCAGATAGGTCATGAAGTCACGCAGAACGAAGATACGGGCTTCATTGTCGGCCGGCGAGCCGGGGCCATACAGCCACAGGACGCCACGCTCGGTTGCGTTGAGCTGATCCTCATAATCGTCAAATGCGTAATCGACCGGGTCGGATTGCGCGTCCAGTTCGACATAGCCGGCATCGTCTTCACCGAATACGGTGAAGAACCGCTCGCCCAGAGGCACGATGTTCATTCCGGCGATGTAGTCTGTCACCGCACCGGAGTAGTATCCATCGACCGCGAGGACCTGAGCATCCATCGACGTCGTGAGGAGGTCGTCGGCGTCCATGCCGATCTGCTCGGCGCAGAACGTCAGCACTGTGTTGGCGCTGTTGGTGTTATGGGTGGTGAAGAAATATGCCGTCGCGTCGGAGGTCGCCACGTCCAGCACGTTCGTGACGTTTCTGGTGTCCGTCGGGAAGTTAACGGGATAGTTGTAGACGGCGTAATCCACCGCACCATCCCCATCGACATCCAGATCGACCTCGAAGATCGCGCCCGGATTGGCCAGAGATTGCCGCTCCCAGGTGTTGACGGCAAAAGCCATCACAAACGAGTCATTGGCGCTACAGAACCCGGCGGGGACCGGGTAGGTCTGGACGCCGAAGTACTTCAGGTCGTTGACGATCAGGTTAGAGCCGGGCTGTGTGGACTGGCCTAGTTGGGAGCTGATGCCGAGTAACGAAAAGGTATCGATGTAGGCCTCGGCCTTGCCCGCGTTTTGAACGGTCTTGGCCTCCTCATCGACCTGCATATCGGCCGCGCCGCGCGGCAGCACATGCCAGGACATGTGGATATCGTTGTCGGATCGGCCTGCCTCGGTGAACCGGATGTAGCCGTCGTACTCGTTGAACGTCAGGGTGGCCGGGTTGTTGCCCTGGCTGCCGCTGTTCATGACCCACGGGTGCAGCGCGTGCTCTTCGTTTTGCTCCACGGTCATCTCAACGGTGATGGTCGTGCTGCCGCCGGCCGGAACCGTGACCTGATCCGGCAAGGAGATCGCCACTTCGCCGCCTTCGTCATTGGCAAAGCGGTACTCAACCGAGGTGTCGTAGGTGATCTCTGCGGCCGAGTAGTTGTGGACGACGACGTCGCGCGACCATGAAGCGCCATCGGGGACGTCATGGAAGCCGAAGGACAACGAACCGGACTTGCTTTCGGCATCCCAGGCGGCGGCCGACGAAGCCACGGCGCGATCGACGCGAACCTCGCCCCCGCCGATGCGGGTGATCGGAGCCAACGCGCTGCCGGTCGGCGTCACATTATTGGCGATGTTGGTCTCGGCCGTGTTCATCAGAATCGCCTTGACCTCAGCCCAGGTGTAGCCCGGATTGGCCTGCATCACCAACGCTGCCGCGCCGGAGACCATCGGGGCCGCGCCGGACGTGCCGCCGAAGACGGTTGTGCCGTCGCCGGTGCCGTACTCGGCCGACAGCGATGCGCCAGGAGCGCCGATGTCGGGCTTCGACAGATTGGTCCCCATGCCCGGGCCGCGGCTGCTGGAGCCGACTATGCTTTGCACGAGACTGATATTGTCGGCCGGGTCGAAGGCGACTGTGACGCCGCCGGCGACATTGGCCTTCAGCTTGGCGGCATCGGCCTGGGTGATGGTGAAGCCGGGGATGTCGTCGGCATAGTCACCGCCGCCGAAGGCGAAGATGTAGGGGTCGCCCGGAGCGACCATACCGATGATACCGGCCATGCCGCCGCCGTAGGCGATGTTATTGATCTTGACGCTGGCCGAGCAGGCGCCCCGGTCGACGTAGATGATCTTGCCGGTTAATGAGCCGGGCGGATATGGGGCATCAGCCGGGTCGACCGAATTAACATCCTCGCCCAGCGAGCAGCCCAGCAGTTGGCCGCCCGCGCCGTCACCGTACTGGAGTGGCGCCTCGAGCTTGGCGGAGAATTCGCCGGACCATGGCTGATAACCGGCCTGATAGACCCCGGCGATGCTCTCGGGGGTCTTGACGGTCAGGACCGGCATGGAGGCCGAGGGCACGGCCGTCTGAGCCACAGCCAGAGCCGAGGGCGCGCCGGCGGGCGTGCCGTGGATGTAGGGCAGGTCGCCGCCGTTACCGGCCGAGGCGACCGTCAGAACGCCAACAGCGCTGGCGTTCTCGACCGCGAATGATGAGTCGTCGGCGATGGCGTCGCCCATGCTGCTGCCCAGGGACATGTTGATGATGTCCACCCGGTCATCCATGTTGCCGTCGCCGTTGGGGTCGAGGGCGAAATCCATACCCTGGAGCATGGCGATGCCCGAGCAGGAGGTGGAGACGGAGGAGCAGACCTTGACGGCATACAGATCGACGCCGGGGGCCACGCCGGAGGCGCCGGGGGTGATGCCGCCGATGATGTCGCCGACATGTGTGCCGTGGCCGCCCTCAGGACCGGCATCCAATGGATCGGGATCAGGCTCTTCGGCCGTATTCGGCCAGTTCGAGCCTACGAAGTCATACCCGCCGACGACCTTGGCCGTTGGGAAGGTGCCTTCCTCGATGATCGTCGGGTCGTTGTTGAGGAATTCATCGACATCACCGGAACCGCCGAAAGCGACGTGGGTGTAATCGATACCGCTATCGTTCACCGCGACCTTGATGCCGGTTCCGTCGAAGCCCAGGGCCTGGACGGCCGACGCGCCGATATAGGGCACGGTTTCCGACAGGTCCAACTCATAGTCGATGACCGGATTGATGGACTGGACGTTGGGGTTGCGGGCCAGCGCGCTGAGCGCGGAAGCGTCGATGTGCAGGAAGACCGCGTTCAGAGCCATGCGCGTGCGACCCATATCTTTGAAGTTCGCGTCGAGCGCGCGAGCCGCGGCGAGGACGCCGGCCTGCTGTGCGTCGATAGCGTCCAGCGCGGCTGTCGCGTCGGCTGAACGCTCGCCACGAGCGAAGCGCTCGGCCATCGACGGTTGGGTCAGGCGGACGACCACTCGCTGGGTGCCGGTGGCGTCGACTAGACCGCGATTGAGCTTGAACGGGGAGGCGACGTTTTCGCGGGTGATGGGCGCATCCAGTTTCGCGTCCGTGAGGTACGCGGGAAGCGCCCGTTGGCTGGAGTTGCCCGGGCCAGGCCGAGAGGTGCTCTGGGCCAGAGCGATGGAAGCTGTCAGGGCCATCAGACTCAGGATGGTCAACAGCTTGAGAGTTCGCTTCATAGAGGTTTTCATGATCAAGTTTTGCCTCATTCTGTGAAATTGGTTGTGTGAGATCGATCTAACATTTTCCCCGGCATGCCGTCAGGCATTGATGACCGGGATGCGGGGACTGATTCGACACTATAGATCCTGTTCGGTTCGGCAGCACCTCCTTGCTCCTTGAGCTACATAAGCCTTGCATCCGGGAGGGCGAGCGAAGGCGAATGTCTGAGCGGCATAATCCACTTCCGAATCAAATTACCGGCCAAGCATAAAAAGGGGAGTTGTTATGGTTAGGTTATATGGATATGCATGACAAGCAGATGATGGATCTTCGTGGTTTCTGCGAGTTTCATCTTACCTCACTCGCCGGATGTCAACAACTATTAATGGGGACAAAAAAGGGGCATTTTCGGTCAGTGCAGCTGCATGATCGTGATCGGCCGTCTTCTGGACACCATCCAAAACAATCGTACAATTCAGACACAGGGCGTTGATGGCGCTTGCGGCGCCTGATTCGCGATCAACTATCGCACGCCCGAAGAAATTATCGCGCCGCCGGCTGCTTTCGGCCCGGCGGAACCACTGTTCTTCGAGGAGGTTGGAGAAAATGGAACGTTTGAAACGCGACTTCAGCACGATATCGTTGGCCATGATCCCGGTGGCGATCGCCATCAATATCGTCGTCGGTCAAATCGTGAAAGTCCTCAAGCTGCCGCTTTATCTGGATTCGATCGGCACGGTGTTCGTCGGCGCCGTCGCCGGCCCCTGGGTCGGCGCTCTGGCCGGCCTTCTTTCCAACATCGTTTGGGCGTTGATATTCGGCGACTTCACCAACACGGTTCCCTACGCGCCGGTTGCCGCGGCGATTGGCTTCCTGGCGGGCGTGTTCAGCAAGTACGGCTGGTTCAAGAGCTGGTGGAAAGCCGCCCTGGGCGGTGCGATCACCGGCGTTGTGGCCTCGCTGCTGTCCGCGCCGATCACGTTCTACCTGTTTGGCGGCGTCGTCGGCACAGGCATGGACATCGTCACCGCCGCCTTCCGCAGTCAGGGATTCGGCATGCTGGCCGCGAACTTCATGCAAGGGCTGGCGACCGACCCGTTGGACAAGGCCATCTCTTTTCTGGTCGTTTATCTGATTTTGCGCGCACTGCCGTCGAGATATATCGACCGTTTCTCCAGGGCCGAAGATATTCGCTGAGTACCTGATCGAAAGGGTATCTCACTGGTGGAGCACGATCCGGACTTGACCGGTGAGCGTTTGACGCCCTCTATCACCGGCCAGGCCTTCGCGAAACAGGTGTGAAATCAGGGGTAGAGTATGAGCGGCAGGTACGGCCTGTACGTTGAACGACAAACGGGAATCCACCGCCTCCATCCCCTGACCAAGCTCGTCTATGTGCTGGCTTGTCTGCTGGTGGGGTGGCTGATCCCGGGCGCCTGGTCGCCTTATTTCGTGTTGCTGATCGGGATCGTTCCGGTGTCCCTGGCGGGCGGGGTGTTGCCCCAGATCTTCCGGAATACGGTCAAGACGGTCGCGCCCTTTGCGCTCTCCCTGTTCATCATCCAGGGCTTGTTCTGGACGGGCGGCACGGTGGTGCAGCAGTTGGGGCCCTTCTCCCTGAAGGCCGAGGGGCTGTGGTTTGCCGTTCGCGGGACGGGCCGGATCCTCGTCGCCGTCAGCGGTTTCCTGTTTCTGAACTATACGACCCGCTCGGATGAGTTGATGCTGGCCCTCAGCCAGAAAGGGTTGCCCAACAGCATCTCGTATGTCGTCCTCAGCACGCTCCAGATCGTCCCGCGGTTTCAGCAAAAGGCGAACACCATCCTCGACGCCCAACGCAGCCGCGGGCTGGAGACGGAGGGCAGCTTTCTGGTCAGGACGCGGGCGCTCCTGCCCATGGTTCTGCCCCTGCTGCTGGGCAGCATCGTTGACATCGATGAGCGGGCCATCGCCCTCGAAGTGCGGGCTTTCGGCCGCCAGGGACCGCGCACCAGCCTCCTGACGCTGCGCGACACCGCCGGGCAACGGGGCGCTCGCTGGCTTATGGCCCTGGCGGTGGTTGTCGTGATCGGCTGGCGGCTCTGGCTGTGGCTGGCTCCGAGGTTCGCAGCGTGATTCGACTCTCCAATGTCACCTATTCCTATCCACGGGGAACCGCGCCTGCGCTGAGCGATCTCTCGCTCGAGATTCCCGCGGGACAGTTCTGCGCCGTCATCGGGGCCAATGGCGCGGGCAAGACGACGCTCTGCGCGACGCTGGCCGGCTTTGTGCCCCACTTCTACCGCGGCGATCTCTCCGGCGATGTGACCGTGGCCGGGATCAACCTCCCCTTATCGTCGCCGGCCGAGATCGCCGGGACGGTCGGGCTGGTGTTCTCCAACCCGTTCAATCAGATCACCGGCGCGCGTTTCTCCGTCCGCGAGGAAGTAGCGTTCGGACTGGAGAACATGGCCGTGCCCGTGGCCGAGATGGAGTCGCGCATCGAAGAGATCTTGCGCTTCGTCGGGCTGGAAGGGCTGGGCGACCGCTCTCCCTACGCGCTGTCGGGCGGCCAGCAGCAACGGCTGGCCATCGCCTCGGTGCTGGTGATGCGGCCGAAAGTCATCGTCCTTGATGAGCCGACCTCGCAGCTGGACCCGGTCGGCTCGCGAGAGGTCTTCACCGTGCTGCGCGATCTGGCCGCGGCCGACGACGCGACCGTCTTCCTGGCCGAGCAAAAGCTGGAGTGGGTCGCTGCCTTCGCCGACCGGGTGATCGTGCTTCATCAGGGACGACTGGTGGCCGACGGACTGCCGGCCGAGATCCTGGCTTCGCCGGGCCTGGAGCGCTACGGTTTGGAGCCGACGCGCTATACCCAGGCGGCACGCGCCGCCCAGGCGGCCGGACTGCGCCACGCGGACGCTCCCTTGCCGGTCACGCTGGAGCAAGCTGTGGAGTTTTTCAGTTGAATCTGATCATCGATGACGTGAGTTTCACCTATCCCGCCGGGGCCGAGGCCTTGCGCGGGATTTCGCTGCACATCAGCGAGGGCGAGGCTGTTGCCATCGTCGGCGAAAACGGCGCGGGCAAGACGACGCTGGTGAAGCATTTCAACGGCTTGCTCAAACCCACCCGCGGCAACGTGACCGTGGGCGATTGGGACACCCGGACCCATACGGTGGCCAGGATGGCCGCTCGTGTCGGCTACGTCTTCCAGAACCCCGACGACCAGATCGTCGAGCGAACCGTGGCCGATGAAGTCGCCTTTGGGCCGCGCCGGCTGGGGCAATCGGAGGCCGACGTGGTGGCCAACAGCGCGGCGGCCCTGGCCATGGTCGAGTTGAGCGAAGAGGCGCAGACCCATCCCTACGATCTGAGCGCGCCGCAACGCAAGCTCGTTACGCTGGCCTCCGTGCTGGCCATGCGCACGCCGATCGTCATCTTCGACGAACCGACCATGGGGCAAGACGCGCGGGGCGTGGCCCTCATCGGCGCGATCATCGAGGAGCTGAAGCGCGAGAAGCGCACGGTGATCATCATCACCCACGACATCGACTTTTGCGCCGCCCACTTCGAGCGAGTTGTGGCAATGGCCGACGGCCGTGTGCTGATCGACGGCCCGGCGGCCGATGTGCTGACTCGCGCCGATCTGTTGGCCACGACCAACGTCGAGCCTCCGCAGCTCATTCGACTGGCCCAGGCGCTGGGGCTTTCGGCCGCGCCTTTGACCATTGATGGACTGATCGCCAATTTGCAAGGACAATAACCGGAGCAGTTGCCAAGCATCCGCGGGCAAAATTCTATACGTCACTCACAGGAGCTTCCATGGTCATCATCCTTGGAGATATATTGGCGGACTACGCCATTCGAGTCGAACAGCTACGCATCGAGCCAAAGGACTTGCAGCGCGTCTCCTATCTGGCCCTGGGACCGGGCGGGGCGTGTAATGTGGCGATCATGGCCTCCCATTTGGGGCTGTCGGTCAGTGCGTTGGGCGAGGTCGGCCACGATCTGTTCGGTGAGATCGTCCTGGAGGGACTGGTGGCTGAAGGGGTTGATGTCTCGCGCGTGATCGTAACCCCGGGAGCGCGTACGCCGGTGGCCAACGTGCTCGTCGATGAGCAAGGCGAGCCGGCCTATCTGGGTTTCCCCGGCAGCTTGCGGGTCATGACGATGCCCGATGAATGGCGGCCGTTCATCGGCGAGGCTCAGGCGCTCTATACCGACGGCTGGGTTGACCAGGCGGACGAGGTGAACATCATCATGGAGGCGTTGCGGGTGGCCCACGAGGCAGGCGTGCCCTCGTTCTTTGATCCCGGTCCCGGCAATCCCAAGATCGATAACCGCTGGCATGTGGAGGCGGCCGCCTTGGCGACGGTTCTGCTGGCCACGGAGGAGGAGGCTCGCCGGTTGTCGGGCGAGGTCGATCCCGTCAACTCCGCGCGCAAGCTGTTGGACGGGGGCTGCCGCCTCGTCGTCATCAAGCGCGGCATGGCTGGCTGTTTCCTTTTGACGACCGACAAGCTCCATATCGCGCCGGGCCTGCCGGTCAACGCTCTGGATGCCACCGGCGCGGGCGACAGTCTGGGCGCGGCGGTGATGTACGGCTACCTCAACCGATTTGACCTGGAGAAGATGGGCGACTTGGGCAACGCCACCGGCGCGGCCAAGGTGTTGAAGCTGGGCACGGGCCACAATATGCCGACGGTGGCCGAAGTGAACGCCATGCTGGCCCGCTTCGGCTCGCGGGTCAAACTTGAGGATTAACAGCGTAATTCGCCGAACATGAAACCGGCGCAACGAGAGTTAGCGTTCGTAGCAGGTGAATTGCTGCCCCAGGCCGCCAAGCGCGTGGGGGTCGAAGTAGAGCGCGTTGAGGTGCAAGCCGATAGCCGGCTCCAGCGGGCCGCCCTCGACAAGGCTGCTGAACGGCCGGTCGCCCAACAGGCGATGGGCCGTGGTCACATACAGGCGGTCGATCATATTGTCGGCCAGCAACAGGTGATGAACCTGCGGCCCGGTGGCCATATAGATAGTGCGATAGCCAAGTTCGCCCAGGGCGTCGATGGCGTCCTTGCCCGACACGGCTGATTCTCCGGCGATGGCGATATGGCCGCCCTCATCCTCCAGCCTGCGGCGACGTTCTTTATCGGCTGTGGCGTGGGTGATGATGGTGACTTTCCGGCCGGATTGCGTCAGAAACGGCGGGATAGTGAAATTGAGACTGTTGCTGACGATCGCCAGATCGGGATAGGCAGGCAGGCCGCGTTCGGCTCGCCAGCGGCCGAGATCTGCAAAGCGCGACTCGTCGTAGATGCGCAAAATTTCCTGGACCTTCCCTTCACCATATTCACGCAGATAGCGGCCGCTGCTGATGATGATATCCGACTGGGTAGCAAGCTCCTGGAACATCCGCCAGTCGCGGTCATTGACGGTGTCCTTGGGCACTACCATCCCCTTGTTGTCCCGTTGCGGCACGGCGATGCGGCCGTCGATGCTGACGATGTAGTTGGTGTAGACGAAGGGGCGGCCGAGGCGAGGGCCGAATTGCCGCAGATCGTGTTGCAGATACAGCCCCTCCAGGCTGACTTCCTGGGCGGGGATGGGGTAGAGTTGCCAGATGGTGTCGGTGTTCATGCCATTACCTGATGAAGACTGCACCCACCTGTTTCACAAATATTCCATGGTGCATCCCTGGAGATTGTGTCATCCATAATCAACCCCTCTACTGGAGCGGATGGATGATGAACAGGGATGCTCATTGCGTGTCTTCAGGGGAGGAGCCGACGGCCGAGATGTGGACGACGAACTCCGCTTGGCCCATCTGGAGACGAAAGCCGTTTTTGAGCATATGAACGGCCGCGACTTGCGCATCGTTGACCCACGTCCGGCGACTGCCGAGATCATAGACCAGATAGCGATCGCTTTCGCGCCGGATTTCGGCGTGGTAGGGGGCCAGTCCCGGCAAAACGATATCGTTGTCGGAGGAGCTTCCGATGCGGGTGGCGTCATCGCGCAAGGCCCAGCGTTCGTGGTTGTTGCCGGCTGAGGCCAGCCAGGCGACCGAAGGCGGGCGGGCTGGTCGCGGTCGGGCGGCCGCGACCGGGGCGGCGGCCGGTGCGGAGTTGACGGCAGGACGAGGAGATTTCGTCGCCGGAGCGCGCGATGCTTCCTGAGGGATCGCCTGCCGGTTGGGGCTATCCAGCGCGTCCAGCGATACCTCGACGCCGCCGAACAACCCGGCAAACAGATTGTAAAACAGCGCTCCCAGGAAGGCGGACAGACCCGTCAGGAGCATGCCGGCCGCGGCCGCGCCCAGAGCGACAGCCAGGAAGAGGGCCACGTCCTGCCCCGCCAGCGCCGTCAGACGCTCCTGCGTGTTCGCCAACTGCAGAGCAGATGTCAGATCGATGTTGATGCCCTCGCCGATGGGTAACGGGATGGTCAGGCTCAGGCCGGAGAGCCAATCGCGCAGACCGAGGACGAGGGATCGGGCGAGCCAGCCCAGGAATAGGCCGGGCAGAAGCCAGACGGCCATCCCCAGAACAAGACCGTAGAACAGAGCGCCCAGTGGGCTTACGCGGCGGATTGCGTAACGCATTTCAATAGCACCTGATGAGATGTTTTGGGCAGGCCACAAACCTGTTTCCTGCCCGATAGATTCTATGGAATGATGATCCTAAGGTTTTCTCGGAATCAGCGACAGGTCGGCGGCGTCGAGAGTGGCCGCGCAAGCTCCGGATTTGCAGTTGTCGGAATTGACGACGGCCAGGATGACGGTCAGTTGGGCTACGTCGATTGGACTTAGCCCGGTCAGTTCCTCGGCAAACTCCTGGCCGAGGTCGATAGTCAGGTCCTGCCAGCCTTCATCAAGAATGCGCCCGGCGACCGGGATGCCGGACGGGAGCGATAACAGAGCCTCCAACAGTTCAGTGGATCCGGCCTTGCTGTCCAGCCAGATCGATGCGCCGATCGGCTTGCCGTTGAAATCCTCGTAAAGCAGGATAAGCGCGCCGCGACCATCGGCGGCAGTTCCGGCGGCACGGACGCGCGCCTGGAACTCAAGCAATTCGACGGGATAGGTCAGCACGACACGTTGAGCGATCTGCAGGTGGCCCGACCCGGTTTGTTCCATATGCAGCTCGTTCGTTCCAGGTTCGTCCTCCATGGCTCGGAGTTCAATCAGGTTTGCCTCTCCGCTTGCTTCGCTTGCCCAGCCGTTGGCCCAATTGTCGGCAAAATCACCGTTCTGCAGCATGTTTGAATCGGGGCTGAAGGGGAAGGTGGGCGTGATGACGACGCCAACGACGGTGCCTATCGGCGTGATGGTGGACACGGCCGTTGGCGACGGCTCGGCGACACTTCCGGTTGGCGTAGGCAGAGTCGCCAATGTTGGGGTTGGCAGCGGCGGGTCGGTGGGATTGATCGCAACGGCGGCCGCGGTTGATCGGGTCACCGGGGTCGGTTGTTGAACCTGGGTTCGGTTTGGGAGATAGAAGGACGCCAGGACGGCCAGCGCCAGTAAACCCAGCAAGCCCAGCAGGAGGAGCAGCCATACCCAGGCGCGACTTTTCTTTTTGATGGGGGAGGTATCAACGGGCGCTGCTTCCTGGGAGGGCGCAGTCTCCGGTTTTCCTGTGGGTGGTAGCGGGGCGGAGTGCCTGCGCGATGTTGGGACGGCGGCCGATTGGGGAGCGCGTTGCTCGACCAGCGCCCGGCAAACGGCGCAGATTCGTGTTCCGGGCCTGTTCGCGTGTCCATTTGGACAATAGACGAAATCCATCAATAACTCCTTCCAGCGGTTCCCCGTGCCAAGATGACCGCTTACAGGTCAGTTTCGAAGCGCATCATGACCCGGCCGAGGCGTATCTCATCTCCATCTTGAAGGGGATGGCCGACCCCTACGGCGATCTTCTTCTTGTTGACGAAAGTATAGTTGACCGAATTCAGGTCCTCAATGAAATAGGTCTCGTCGCGACGGGTGATTTTGGCATGGCGGCGAGACACGCCGCCTTCCTCGCCGCCGAAGGGGACGAGATCGACATCGGGGTAATTGCCGCTGCCGGGGTCTTCGCGGCCGATGATGTAAACGGCCTGGTTGGGCGCGAGTTCTACGACGATGCTGTCCGACTGGATGATGAGGCGCGGAGCAGGATCGTTGGCGGGCGTCTGCGGTTCGACCGGCGCGGATGTGGGGTTACCGGACTCGGGCTGCAAGAGATAACCGCAATTATCGCAGTAAACGTCTCCGGCCCGCGTCGCCGCGTGGCAGTTGGGACAGGCCAATATCTCAGGAACGTCCATATCCGGATTCGATGTTGGTATCAAGGGATTGCCACATGTGTCGCAATAAACCGCGCCCGGCGGCACTGTCGCGCTGCATACGGGGCAAGCTATCGATTCCATAGTATCCTTCTTTTCTTCTCAGGCCCTGTATGACGAACGCGGCCGATTGTCGCCGCTGTGATTAAGTTCTCGCCTTCTCGCATTATACAGTAGCCTGAACACGGGCTGTGTATCATTGATTACAAATCCTGAATATTTTCGGTGAACATTATGTGAAAGTTTCAGGCCGACAGGACCGGCCGGATCATGATAGCGGTGCAATTGTCCTCACCTCCGGCCTGATTGGCAGCGTCCACCAGCATATCACAGGCTGTTTGGGGCCTGTCGGCGTCCATGACCAGACGATGAATGACCTCGTCGGTCAACTTTCCGGTCAGGCCGTCGGAGCATAGCAGGAGCATATCGCCGGGCAGAAGGCGAATACTTTGCACGTCCACCGTTACCTCAGGCCGGTCGCCGACCGTGCGGTAAATGACGTTGCCCTGGGGATGGACACGAGCCTCCTCCGGGCTGATCTGTTTGGCCAGGATGAGGCTCTCGACGAGGGAATGGTCGACCGTCAATCGTTCGATGCCGCCGGCGTTGAGACGATAGGCGCGGCTGTCGCCGACATGAGCGATCCAGGCCAGATCGCCGGTGATGAGCGCGATGACGGCCGTAGTGCCCATCTCGTAGCCTCCGTCGTGGGCCTCTTCGTAAATCTCGGTGTTGATGCTCTGCAGGATTTCGGTGAGCCACGCGGGCGCATCGATCTGATCGCCGTCGGGGACGACGGCCGAAGCCAGCCATTTGGACGCGGCATGGCGAGCGAGCGACTGGACCAGCATACCACTGGCGATCTCGCCGCTTTCATGGCCGCCCATGCCGTCGGCTACGGCAAACAAACCGGCCGGGCGACTGATCGACTTGTTGCTCCATACAAAGCTGAGAGCCAGAAGGCTGTCCTCGTTGATATCCCGCAGCAGGCCAACATCGGTGCGATAGCCTACGTCAAGGTCGAGGCTCCTCCGTTGTGGGGCGATGGCTGTGCCGGCCTCATCGTCCTCGGCCGGCCATTCGCCGGACGGGGCTGTGGCAAGGTCGCCCAGCTTGCGGCCGCACATCGCGCAGAAGTTGGCTCCCGGGCGATTGAGCGACCGGCAATTGGGACATACGATCTCTTTCATGGCGTTATTGGCCTGTCCGGCCCGGTAATCCGGTAACGAATGAGAAAGAATTGATTATTCTTGCGACGAGCGAATGACGGACTCGCATGAAATCATTTTAACTCTGTTGGGCGATGCTTGCCACAGTCGCAGCCAGGCGGATGGGGGCGGTCGGTTTGACAGGTTGAATGGAGTAACGACAAGTTGGCGGAACTGTTGAGCACTCGCTTTTCGATTTGCGAGCCGACCTGCCTGCTCATCATGCTCTATCGTGGGTGGCACGAACGTCCCCGGCGCTGACTGGAAGAGCCGTTGCGCAAAGGCGCTTTTGGAGCGACATGGTTAAGTGGGGACGGCCGGCGGTTGCGGGCGTCCCCACTCGGTTTGGGCTAATCCACTTTGGGGCACCCGTATAGCCACCAGTATGTTTCCCTCGGATAAGCGGGTATCCAGACCGGCGACCAGATAAACGCGCCGGACGTCCAGCGAAATCGCATGCGGTTGTCGAGAGCGGCGATGTCGGTGGGGATGTGACCGGAAAGCTGGAAGGGTGGATTGCTCAGCTTGGCGACCAATTCGCCCATCACGATTCGCGTGTCGGCCAGATAGCTGTATCGTTCAGTGTCGGCCGCCAATCGTTTGGAGACGGCCAGGTCGCGCAGATAGACAGTCCACTCCCGAATCCGCGAACCGAGTTCGAACAAGGCCCGCTCCTCGAACCGGACGATCTGAGAATTGACGATCTCGTCATATGTTTTATTGGCCGCAGACAGAGCGGCGCGTTCGGTGTCCTGCAACAGATATTCGAGCGTGCCCAGGCGACGGCGGCGCATGAGATGACCACCTATGGTTAAGAGCGGCATTTCTGCCCGGCCCATGTCCCACCAGGTGATATCGCCGGCCAGATAGTTGGACATGCCGTCGACCATAGCCTCCAGGACGGCCAGGTCGTTTTTCAATACGTCATATTCCGCTGCCTTGGTCTGTACTGTTTTCGATTTGGCCATTTGAACCTCCCAATGATTCACGACGGCCTATGATAAATAGGCCCAACACCCCTTACCTGTATTATACGCGATTTTGTGCGGATCGCTCACGTTTTGGAGCAGGGTGATCGTATACAGTCATAATAGGGCAAATCGAAGGTCGACGACCGTTCGGTCGTGGGTATAATTGCCGCCGACTATCTGAACACGAAAACAGGCACGGCGCGGGAGGGGCGCACCGGCCGCCAATCCATATTATATTGACAGTACGATCGATCTATGTCCAATTCACAATCCAATTCACGAATCGGGGTCTATGTAGATACGGCCAATATGTATCGGAACGGCGGGTTTCGCATGCGCTATGATGTGCTGCGCGAATTCGCCTGCCGTGACGGGGCGGAGCCGATGCGGCTTAATGCCTACGTCAGTTTTGACGCGGACCGCGCCCGGACGGATCCGGTCTATGAGCGCAATACCCAGCGCTTCTATTCACTGCTGCGCGATTTTGGTTTCAAGGTGATGATCAAGGAAGTGCGCTGGTATGAAGATGAGAACGGCAAGCGCTATGGCAAGGCCAACGCCGATCTCGATCTGGCCGTCGATATGTTGCTGCAGACGCAGAACCTGGATCGGGTGATGCTGGTGACGGGCGACGGCGATTTTGCCCGGCTGGTGCGGGCCATTCAGGATCGGGGTTGCCGGGTGGAAGTGGTGTCGCTCGATAACGCTTCGGCCGATCTGCGGCGCGAGTCGGACCTGTTCATCTCCGGCTATCTGGTGCCCAATCTGGTGCCCGCGTTCACCAACGGTGGTCCGACGGGGGATGAGTCGGTGTGGGGCGAACTTGGCTCCATCGTGCGCGGCACTTGCTACTTCCACAAGCAGAGCTATGGGTTCATGCGCTTTTTGCGCGCGGCCGGCCCCAAGCTATGGCTGACCGATACGCAGGATCCGGATTCGCCCTATGAGACAGCCTATTTTCACGACTCCAACCTGCCGGAAAATGTCGATCCGGCATTACTGCCCAGCTATAACCATGTCTTTCAATTTGAGTTGGCCGAGTCACGCCATCCCTCGGGCAAGTTCGAGGCGCGAAACATCGAGTTTCTGAGCTGGATGCCGACGTAAGCGGCCGAAAAACGAGCAGCGACACCCCAGCGATTCAGCGATAAGGCCCGCGATTTTCCGGCGGCATCAGGGTGGCTATGTGGCGCATCATCTCGTGGCCCATCTCATCCAGTTGGGCGCGACGCTCCGGCTTGGGCAGCGACGGGTCGATCGTTAGCGGCCCAAAGACGGGACCGACGATCAGCCGCACCGGGGTTCGGCGCAGACGCTTCAGGTTAGGCAGGATTTTCTCCGTGCCCAAAAAGGCGGTCGGCAGGATGGGTGCCCCGCTGCGGGTGGCCAGATAAGCCGCGCCGGGTCGTGGCGTCATGAGTTGCGCGCTCTCCCGCGAGTTTGGCCCTTCTGACATCCCGGTCTGTACCCCGACCAGGGTTAGCTCCCGCAAAGTCTCATCCACGCTGCCTTCGGGCATGATGCCGATTACATTGCCCTGGGCCAGCCAATTCAGGGCGCGCTGAATGGCCGCCCGATCGGGTAGGCCGCGCCAGACGGGGATGATGTTGTAGAGCTTGATGAGGTATCTCAGGACAGGTGACTCTTGCAGCTCGGTCGCCGCCATCCAGCTAAGGTGTTTGTGGTAGGGCAAAAAGGCCATCAGGATCGGCCCTTCGAACAGGCTGAAATGGTGGCTGATGACGATGAGCGGTCCACCCGGCGGCAGGTGTTCCCACCCTTCGATCTCCAACTTCAGAAAGATCCGGAACAGCAGACGGGCGAAGCCGCGAATAAGCGAGCGAAGTATGTCCTGCATGGATGATAGCCCTACAGATCAGATGGATTTTGCGGATTGTGCCCGATTTTGCGAAATCGGCGAACTTCGCGAGAAAAGCCTATTCGCGCAGTTTGGCGCCCAGTTGCTGATCCAGCATCTTGAGCAAGCGGCCGCGTTGTTTGGACACGTCCTTGTCGGTCAGCGTGCGGCCGTCGGACTGGAAGGTCAGATGATAGGCCAGACTCTTCTTGCCGGGCGGGAGCTTGCCGCCTTCGTAGACATCGAACAAGGCTACTTCGCGCAACAACGGTCCGCCATTCTGCCGTAGCGCTGTCTCGACGGCCGCCGCCGTTATGCCGGCGTCAACCACCAGCGCCAGGTCCTCGCGCACGGGTGGGTAGGTCGGCAGGCCGGTGTAGCGCCAGGTGGCGGGGATGAGCAGTAGCAGCGCTTCCAGGTCGATATCGGCCGCGAGCACGGGCTGGTCCCTTTCCACGCGCAGATCAAATCCCTTGACGACGCCGGGGTGCAGCTCGCCCATGATGCCGATCTGCTTCTCCCCGACCAGAATTCGCGCGGTGCGACCGGGGTGATAAGTCGGGTGTCCGGTGGCCTCGTAGATGACCGGCACGTGCAGGTCATTGAACATGGCGTCTACCACGCCTTTGAGGTCAAGGAAGTCGACCGTTGCTGTGCTGTCATTTCCCCAGCCGGCGGGGGCGCGCTGACCGGTCATCACGACGGCTAACCGGGTCAGCTCATCGGGCAGCAACTCGTCCTCTCCGCCAATGAACACCTCGCCGATTTCGAACAAGGCGATGCGTTCCGCATGACGACTGTTGGCGGCCGTCGCTTCCAGCGCCGACGACAGAAGGCTGTGGCGCAGGGCATTGCGATCCGGCGCGGGCGGATTGCTCAGCGTGACATAGGGCCGATCGTCGGGCGGGCTGCCGGGCAACAAGCGGGCCTCGCGCGCGGCCGACGTGATCCGGTAGCTCCATATCTCCTGCAACCCCAGCCGGACGAGGGTGTCGCGCACGCGCTCCTCGCCCTCCAGCTTGGGGTTGCCGTGTTGCGGCGGCAGTGTGTCGGCCATCATCGTGCTGGGGATGCGGTCATAGCCATAGACTCGGCAGATTTCCTCCACCAGGTCGTGCGGCCCCTCGATATCCATGCGGTGATCGGGAACGGTGACGCGCAGGCCGCCGTCCCGGTATTCGACGCTGAACGCCAGACGCTCCAGCAACGCGCCCATCTCCGTCGGGGAAAGGTCCAACCCGCTTAGCTTGTGGGCGTAAGCCGGATCGAGATCGATAACGACGGGCGGTTTGGGATCGGGGTACGTGTCGATCATCCCCCGGGCGACGGTTCCGCCGGCCAATTGGCGCAGTAATTCGGCAGCCCGTCTGGCGCCCAGCGGAGCCAGGCTGGGCGAGACGCCTCGACTGAAGCGGAAAGTAGCCTCGGTGTGGAGGTCGAGAGCGTTGGCGCTGCGCCGGATGCTTATGAAATCCCAGGCGGCCGCCTCCAGCAATACGTTGGTCGTCTCGTCGGTGATCTCGCTTTCCAGGCCGCCCTTGATGCCGCCGATGGACAGATTACCGGCCGGGTCAGTGACGAGGATGGTGAACGGTTCCAGCTTGTGGGTGCTGCCGTCGAGCGTGGTCACCGTCTCCCCGGGATGGGGCATGCGAGTGTTGATATGGATCGGGCCGTCAGGTGCGTAGCGGTCGGCGCGGCGACGCAGGATATCGTAGTCGAAGGTGTGGGTGGGCTGACCCACCTCGAACATGACGTAATTGCTGATGTCGACGACGGCGTTGATCGGCCGCTGGCCGCACAACCGCAGCCGGTATTGCATCCAGTAAGGGCTGGGGATCTGCTGCACGCCCTCGATGATCATCCCGGTGAAGCGGGGATTGATGTCGGGTCGATCGGTGGTGATGATCACGCGCCCTTCGATCGGCGGGCCATCCATGACCACATCGTAATTCGGTGGCCGGAAGGTCGCGCCGGTCAGCGCGGCCAGCTCGCGGGCTACGCCGATGATGGACGTGGCCCGAGCGGTGTTGGGCAGGATGGCGATCTCCAGCACCGCGTCGCCCAGTACGTCTTGCAGAGGTGTGCCGGGAGGAAATGCCGAGTGATGAATGATCAGCGACGAATCGATGGCGCTCTCTTCATTCGTCATTCGTAATTCGTCATTCGTCATTAGAATGATGCCGTCGTGTTCTTCGCTGATGCCCAATTCCTTCTCGGAGCAGAGCATGGCGTCGTTGTAGATGCCCCGCAGCGGCCGGCCTTTGAGCTTGGCCTTGACGCGGCCGTCCTTGTGGCCGTCGTAGAGCGTGGCGCCCTCCAGAGCGAGCGGTGAGGTGAGATTCTCCGTGCTCAGGTCGCCGCGGCCGATGTAGGGAAACAGGTTGGGCGCGCCGGTGACGACGGTCTTGGGTTCGGCCGCGCCGTAATCGACGGTGGCCAGCACCAGCCGATCGGCGTCGGGGTGTTGCTCGACCCGCAGGACGCGACCCAGCACGATCCGCTCCCGATCCCACTCCAACTCCGCGCCCGGCAGGCCGAAGCGGGTGATGCTTTCCACTTCCAGCCCGGCGTTGGTCAGCAATTCGGCCGTCTCCTTGATGGAGAGATCGAAGTCAACGTAGTCTCTCAACCACGACAATGGTACGCGCATATCAGAAACTCCAGAGAGAAACCAAAGAATCCTGGTTTAGAATTGTTCCAGGAACCTCAAATCGTTGGCCCAGAACTGACGGATGTCGTCGATGCCGTATTTGAGCATGGCGATCCGCTCGGGGCCTAGCCCGGCGGCGAAACCGAAATATTTCATCGGGTCGTAGCCGCCGTTTCGCAGCACGGTGGGATGCACCATGCCGCAGCCCAGAATCTCCAGCCAGCCGGTGTACTTGCAGATGTTACAGCCTTCGCCGTCGCACAGGAAGCAGCTGATGTCCATCTCGGCGCTCGGCTCGGTGAACGGGAAGTAGCTGGCGCGGAAGCGCGTCTGCCGCTCGGCCCCGAACATGCGACGGGCGAACTCGGTCAGCGTGCCTTTCAGATCGGCGAAGGTGATGTTCTCGCCTACGGCCAGCAGTTCCAGCTGGGTGAATTGCATCTCGCTGCGGGCCGTCACCTGCTCGTTGCGATAGCACATGCCGGGCAGCACGACGCGGATCGGCTCGGGGTAGTAGTCGCGCATGGCCCTGATCTGCCCGGCGCTGGTGTGGGTGCGCAGGATGACGCCCTCGGTGGTGGTGTAGAAGCTGTCCTGCATCTCGCGCGCCGGATGATGGGGCGGAAAGTTGAGCAGCTCGAAGTTCATCTCGTCCGTCTCCACATCGCGGCTGCGATAGACCTGGAAGCCCATGTCGCCGAAGACGCGGTAGAGGTCGCGCAAGGTCTGGGTGATGATATGGAGCCGGCCTTCGGCCGGCTTGCGTCCGGGCAAGGTCACGTCAAGCGCTCCCGCAGCCATCTGCGCCTGCAACTCGGCGGCCTCGGCCAGGGCCAGCTTCTCGCCATAGGCGGCCTCCAGCTCGGCCTTGATCTCGTTGAGGCGACGACCGAAGGCGGGCCGCTCCTCCGCGCCAAGCGTGCCCATATTGCGGGTCATCAGGTAGACGCTCCCCCTCCTGCCCAGGGTATCGCGATACCACCCTTCCAGTGCCTCGCGCCCGGTGGCCGAGGCCAGGGTGGCGGCCGCTTCCTTATAGGTATTCTCCAATGCCGTGATCATAAGCATCTCCAGAGATCTTGTTCGCGGACCAAACAGATCGTCATTCTCCAACAAAAAAGACGCGGGTCGCGCCGCGTCTTTGGTGATTCTCTGCCGCGAGCCTTGCTCAAGCGGAACAGAGCGTCTCGGCCGTCGCGGCGCGGAGCTTGTTCGCAAAAGCAAAGCTGAAAAACGAGCCTGAACGGTGTGCGTTCATGATGTCGGGAGAGTATCACTCCGCCCGATGCTTGTCAAGATTTCGCATTGTCACCGAAATTACCACCTTGGCCTAGTAAAGGATGGCCCATCCACTAAGAAGTTGGCACACCCCGAGCAAAAAATCTCGTCCTGATGGCATAATCATCATGGTAATTAATCTCTCTTGAAGTCCCACCCCGGCGGTGTTATAACAGTCCCATGAGCCTCACCCCGATTCACACCGATATCCGATCCTACTTGGAGCGCAATCTCCATGTGTATCTCGATCTGTTGCATCAGATGGTGGCGATCAACAGTTTCACACTCAATCCCAAGGGGGTCAACGGGCTGGGCAAGCTGACGGCCGATCTGTTTCTGCCGCTCAGCTTCATGTCCGAGTTCTACCCGTCGACTGACTTTCGCTATGGCCGCCACCTGGTTCTAACCCGTGTCGGCCGCCGCGGCCCCGACGGCCCCGCGCGGGCTATCGGTCTCATCTCCCACCTCGACACCGTCTACCCGGCGGCCGAGGAGGAGGCCAACGACTTCCACTTTCGCATCGAGGGCGACCGCATCTATGGCCCCGGAACGGTCGATATCAAGGGCGGCACGGTGATGATCTACATGGTCCTTGACGCGCTGCGACAGTTCTATCCCGAGGTGTTCGACGGCATCACCTGGCGCATTTTGCTCAACGCGGCCGAGGAGGTTCTGTCGCCCGATTTTGGCGAGCTGAGCCGCCGCACGCTGGACGACGGCACGCTGGCGGCGCTGGTCTTCGAGGGCGGGGACGCGGCCCGCAAGGGAGACGGAGAGGAGGGGCATTACCGGTTGGTGACGGCGCGCAAGGGGATGGCCCGCTATCGCGTCACGGTGAACGGGCGCGGGGCGCACGCCGGGGCCTATCACCGGAAGGGGGCCAACGCCATTGTCCAGTTGGCCGACGTCATCCGTGAGATCCACGACTTCACCGACTACGACCGCGATCTGACCTTCAACGTCGGCACGATGATGGGCGGCACGGTCATCAACCGCGTTCCTCATGAGGCGGCGGCCAGTCTGGAGATGCGCGCCTTCGACCCGGTCGTGTTTGAAGGCGGCGTGGATCGGATGTTGGCGCTCAACGACTATTGCACGGTGCGCAGCTCCGAGGACGGCTACCCGTGCACGGTTCGGGTGGATGTTGAGGGGCGATGGGCGCCCTGGCCGCCCAACGACGGCACGCAGGGGTTGTTTGACATCTGGAATGCGGCCGCGGCCGAGCTGGAGATGGGCGCGATCGGCCCGCAGGCGCGCGGCGGCCTGAGCGACGGCAATTGGCTCTGGGACAGCTTGCCGACGATCGACGGTCTGGGGCCGGAGGGGGACAACTCCCATTCTTCGGAACGCAGCGCCGACGGCAGCAAGGAGCAGGAGTACGTTCGGGTTTCATCGTTTGTGCCCAAGGCTCTGTTGAACGTTGCCGCGATCGTCCGGCTGGTGGAAGAGAGCGGCGTCCGGCTGATGAGGGGGATATAAGATGGCCGAGCAATCCCTGCTGGAAGCATGTGTCGATTTTGCCCAACGCCTGATTCGTACGCCGAGCATGCCGGGCGAGGAGGAGACCATCGCCGTCCTCGTGGCCGATGAGTTGCGGCGGCTGGGGTATGACGAGGTATGGCGCGACGCCGCCGGCAATGTCTTCGGCCGCGTTCACGGCCGTGACCGCTACCTGCCGGCGCTGGTGCTGAACACCCATCTCGATCACGTCGATCCCGGCGACCCGGCGCTGTGGCCCACTCCGCCGTTCGCGGCCGAGATTCGCCACGGGCGGCTCATCGGCCGGGGCGCGTGCGACATCAAGGGGCCGCTGGCGGTTCAGGCCTACAGTCCCGTGGCTCTGCTGCGGGCGGGCGAGCGGCCGCTGCGCGATATGGTCTTCTGTGGCGTCGTGCAGGAGGAGGTCGGCGGGGCGGGGGCCATCTATTGGGCTGAGCATCTCGACTATCCCGTCGAACTGGTCGTGCTGGGCGAGCCGTCCTCCAACACGCTGGCGCTGGGCCATCGGGGGATCGTCCAGTTTTGGCTGACATTTCACGGCCGCTCTGCCCATGCCAGCGCGCCCGAGCGGGCCGAAAACCCCAACTACGCGCTGGCGGCCTTCCTGGCGCGGCTGCAAACGGCGTCGAGCGAGCTGGGCGTCCATCCGGTGCTTGGCCCCACGACGGTGGCGCCGACTATCATCCAGGTGGACACGACCAGCGCCAACGTCACCCCGGCCTGGGCGCGCGTCCTGCTTGATTTTCGCACCTCGGCCGAAAGCCCCAACAGCCTGCATGCGTTCATCGACCGCCTGGCGGGGGACAGCCCCCACTCGCTGACCTATAGCGACGGGTTCGAGCCTCGCGACGGCTCCTCTTTCGACGAGGTCGCCGCCGGGTTCTATCTCTCGCCCGATGATCCGCTGGTGACGCGCGCGCGGGCCGCCATCGGTCTGGGGATGGGGCGCGAGCCGGAGCTAACCCGCTATCGCTTCGCCACGGACGGCCGCCATTTCGCGCCGCACGGGATCCCCGTTGTCGGCTTTGCGCCGGGCGAGGAGGAGATGGCCCACACCGCCGGGGAGAGCATCTCCATCGACCAGATGGGCGAGAGCCTGCGGGGCTACAGCCGGCTGTTGCGAGATTTTTAGGCAAGCCCATGCCGAAGATCGACGCCCTCGACGGCGGCCAATCGCCGCAACGCGACAGTCTGAATCATCAGGCCATTGAGGACTACATCAAGACGATCTACGCCCTGGCTCAGGAAGAATCGCCGGTGTCGACTTCGCGCGTTGCCGCCGCGCGGGCGGTCAAACCGGCTTCGGCCACCAGCATGATCCAGCGATTGGCCCGATTGAATCTGGTCAACTACGAGAAGCATTATGGCGTCACGCTGACCGAATCGGGGGAGAAGCTGGCGCTGGAGGTCATCCGCCACCATCGACTGCTGGAGTTGTACCTGATGGAGGCCCTCGGCTTCGGCTGGGATGAGGTTCACGAGCAGGCGGACATCCTGGAGCATGTCATCAGCGAGAAGCTGGAGGAGCGGATCGCCGCCGCGCTCAACCACCCCGAGTTCGACCCGCATGGCGACCCCATCCCCGCGCCGGACGGCACGATGGCGGTCATGGCCACGATGGCGCTGGCTGATGTGGCCGCGGGCGAGGACGTCAGGATGGCGCGCGTCCTCGATGATTCCAACAGCGAGCTGCTGCGCTATCTGGCCGATCTGGGGCTGGTGCCCGGCGCGGATTTCCGGGTGGTCGCGGTGGCTCCGTTTCTTGGGCCGCTCACTATCGAGATCGACGGCACGTCCCAGGTCATCGGCCGCAATCTGGCGGAAATGATTTTGGTGGAGCGGGTGTGATGGCGCCGGCGCCCGCCCGAGTTTGTGCCCCGTAATCTATTCGGCCGAAGGTTTTTCGAGCACGAGAAAATGGGACAGGCCAAGGACGGCCAGCGGCGTCCCTTCGGCCGCATAGAGCGCCCGCCGGATGGCCCCACCCAGGCGCGGGCTGCGCCGTACGATGTTGTCGTAGCCGCCGAAGATGCGGCCGTAATGGAGTTCGCGCACGGGCAGGCCGTGGAACAGCTGCCGCAACTCCCCGGCCGAGTAGGTGCGCACGTGGGGAGCCAGGCGATCGCGTAACGAGTCGGGCAGATAATTGACCAGCGGCACGTTGCCGAACTTGTATTCGCCGCGCCAGTAGATGCCGTGCTGCTCCACCGGATACCAGCGATTGGGGGCAAAGACGACGATGCGGCCACCCGGGCGGGTCACGCGGGCCATCTCGGCCGCGCAGGCCCGGTCGTCGGCCACGTGCTCCAGCACCTCGTTGCTGAGGATGAGGTCGAAGCTGTCGTCGGCGAAGGGCAGTTCTTCACCGACGCCCAGAAGGATCCCGTCGGCGCGCGGCAATGCCTCGACGGCTCGCTCGAACTCCACCTCCAGACCGATGCGCAAGCCGTCGGGGTTGACGCGGCCGAACGCTTCCAGATAGGTGCCCAGCCCCACGCCGTTGTCGAGGACGCGGCCGCCCAGGTTCGACCATTGACGGATCATCGCCAGCCGCCGGTCCTGGCCCGAACGCCAGACGTAGCCGGGTTCGCCCCGTTCGGCCGCCTTGCCGGAGTGGGTCATGGCTTGCCCTCCGCCCGCAGCAGTGCCAGGAGGTCCCCCGGCGCGAGAACCCGGTAGGCATCGGTATGAAGCTCGCGCAGGAAGTGGCGGTTGTCGGAGATGAGGTAATCGACGCGCATCCATTCGGCGAACGCGCCGATATAGGCGTCGCCTTTCTCGGCCAGGCCCAGCGCGATATATTGATCCACAATGCCCTGGGGTATAGGCCCGTCCACGATATGAGCGAACGGGTTCTGGTGAAACAGGCCGAAGAAAAACTTCAGGTCTTCCCGAGGAAGGTTCCGCATGACCTCCAGGGCGATCAGGCGGTGGATCATCAGATGCGTTTTCGGCCCGATCCACTCCAATAACTGTTGAGCGTCGGACTGTTTATGGCTAAAGCCGCGGATGAAAACACAACTATCGATACAGATGAGCATATTCGGCTTCAAATATTTCGCGTCGGGTTTGACGGGTCACTTCGACGATCTCATCCGTAGTCATGTGGGCGAAGCGGCTGTTGGCCATGCTTCGTTGTAGCTCCGCCAACCCCTCGCGCCAGGAGATCGGCTCCGGCGGGCGGGCTTCGAGTTCGGCCAGCACCTCGGCGATGATCTCCGCCTTTAATTGGGCCAGCGCGGCCGTATCATAGACCGGGGCGGGTTCGCGGACCTGCTGCCCGGCCGGAGCTTCCTCGCGGTAGGGGGCAATCACCGCCACCGGGCGGCCGTAGCGTTCGATGACGATCTCCTCGCCGGCGGCGACGCTGTCCAGTATTTCGCGCCATCGCGCACGGGCTTTCTCGCTGGATATGTGCTGGGTCATGACGTGCCTCATTTCGAAACCGGGCTGTACGGTATGTCAGTCCTGTACAGTTATTATAGCATCTAACGGCCGATTTGTCAGCCGCCCGAATTGCCAACCAGCTCATCGTACTTGCGGCGCGCTTCCTGAATATCCCGCCAGGTGAGCGCCTTGGGGCCGTCCGGCTCGCGCGTGGGGTTGCGCAGCAGATAGGCGGGGTGGAAGATGGGCATGGCCCAGCGACCGTCTGCCTGGAACCACTGGCCGCGCAGCCGGGTGATGCCCGTCTGGCCCAGCAGCGACTCGGTGGCCACGTTGCCGGTCAGCAGCATGATCGCCGGATTGACCAGGCGGATGATTTCCAGCAGCCAGGGCTTGTAGTAGGCGATCTCGTCGGACGTGGGCTTGCGCAGCGGCTTGCCGTCGTCGCCCGGCGGCAGGCGAAAGACGGCGTTGGTGATGAAAACGTCCTTTTCGGGGTCGAAGCCGGCCGCGGTGAGGATTTGGTCGAGCAGTTGGCCGGAGCGGCCGACGAACGGTTTGCCTTGGCGGTCTTCCTCGGTGCCGGGGGCCTCGCCGACGATCATCAGCCTGGCCTTGGGGTTGCCGCGATAGATGACCATGTTGGTCCCGGCCGGGAAGAGCGGGTCGTCTTCCAGTTTCATCATCGCCGCCACCAGGTCGTTGAGGGTGGCGTAGTAGTGAGGTCTTTCTTCAAACAGGCCGGATTGCATGGCTGTCCTCCTTGGCGTTCCTGAGTGGGTCATGATCCAAAATGGCGCGGTCTACAGAAATTCCACATGGTCGCGCATCCCCTCCGCTTCAAGAACCTGGTAGAGGAGTGTGAGGCCGCGTATGATTCCGCCGATTGTGGCATCGGCGGAGACAAAGGCGATGCCCATATGCGCTACGCCTGTGGCATGAAGTCGCAAGTAGTCATGGTCTTTTGTCACGATCACCCGACCTTCGGCCGTGGCAAACGCGAGCTGTTCGTCATCGGGGTATCCTCGCCGGTTTACGTCGCCGGGCATGACGACATCGATGTCGCGACGCCGCAAGCCATTGACGACGGCGCGGGCGATATGCTCGTCTACGTAGAAGCGGATGCGGCTCACCGGGCGTAGGGCGGCAATTTTGTGGGGATTTGTCGCCGCATTTCCTCCACCAATTGCTCGCCGGCGCGGAGACTGTCGTCGATTTCCTGGCGGTGGTCGTAGTAATAGGCCAGGGCGGCGTAGATATCGGCCAGTGACAGGTCGTATTCTCCGGCGATCTCGTCGGCCGGGCGGCCCATCCATTCATGCCAGACTACGATGTGTTCGACGGCAATGCGCCGGCCGGCGATGCGCGGCTTGCCGCCCAGCACACCGGGCGTGGTCTCGATGTGGCTGTCCAGGATTGTGGCGCTCATGAGGATAGTATAACGCAGCCACCGGCGAACTTCAAACGGCGATCTCTTGATTACCCCCTACTCCACCTCCACCCAACCCGCCAGATAGACCCCATTTGGCTGTAGTTCTCCCTCCACCTTGACCGGCAAGCGCTCGCCGGTGACCGGATTATAGAGGCCGATCCAGACCGGGTAGCGGCCGGATGGAATGTCGACGGGGATGGTCAGGATGTAGCTGTCGTCGATGGTCTCGCCGTTGCGCCAGGCGCTGGTGGGGAAGGCGCCGCCGAGGGGCGGGCTGTCGCCGGTGCTGAGGGGCGGCTCGTCGGGCTGCCCCAGGTGCAGGAGCGTGGTGTAGTCCTGGCCCGGCTGGCCCACGGGCACATACCAGCGCACGAGCACGCGAACGCTTTGCCCGGGCAGGGCTTGCTCCGGCTCCACGGCCGCGCTGACGAGGGCGATGTTGTCGCCTATCTCGGCCAATCGGTCTCCGGATGGCGGGGGTGGTTCGGCCGGCACGATGCGGACGGTGGCGACCTCGATGCCCGGTTCGCCGCCCTCGATGCGGGCGAACACGCGGCCGAGCACCGGCGCTTCGGCGTCGGGGTCGATGCGCACGGCGAAATGGTCGGCGATGATCGCCCCCGGCGGCCACAGATTGGCGGGATAGAGACCTCGGCCGTGGTAGCTGTGGAGGTTGGCGATGCGGTCTAGGTCGCGGCCGAGCAACTCCAGCACGAACTCCGGCGCCTCGGCCGTGGGGTCATCGGCGCGCCAGTAGAGGGTCAGCCGGACGACGTCGCCGGGGCGGGCGGTTTCGGTGTCCACCTCGGCCGCCAGCAGCGAGATGCCCAGACCACGGTCGACGAGTTCGGGCAGGATGGGGCGGGCGTCCGGGGGCAAGATGGCCACGGTCGGGGGTGGTTCGTAGGCGGGCCGGATGATGAATTGGATGCTGGTGACCGTGGTGCTGATGGCCAGCAAAACCACCAGGGGGGCCAGACGACGGTTGACGGCCCCCAGGAGGCGCGGGGCGCAGCGCCCCCAACCGGACAGCCCCCAGGCCGCGCCGAGGGCGATGGGGGCGATGGCCGGGAAGAGCAGGCGCCCCTGGGCCGCCTCGGTTTTCATCATGAACAGAACCAGCCCGGCATAGACAGCCAATGGCCAGGCGGCGAGGAGGAGGGCCAGGAGCCGGTTATCGGGAATGACGGGTGACGAATGACGAATGGCGGATGACGAATGACGAATGGCGGATGAAGAGTCAGCGGGCGCTGCGGGTTGGCTTGTCGATCGGTTGCGGAGCGTCCGGATGGCGCAGACGAGGGCGCCGGTGACGGCCAGCGCCGCGATGGCGATCCAGACCCAGTAGACCCAGCCCGGCGGCCGCAGGTTGAACCAGCCGAAGACGCCCACGAACGAGGTCGCCAGGCCCCATGATTCGCCCAGCACCTGCCCCAGGCTGTAGCCGCGGTCGCCGCCGGCGATGGCGATAAAGGGGGCGGTGGCGGTCCAGTCGCCGTAGAGGGCCTGATTGCGCGCCCAGAGCCACCCGGCCACGAGGACGGCCGGCAGCCCGACGAGCAGCAGGGCATGGCCAATCAGCCGGTAATGCCGCCGGCGAATGGCCAGGACAGCCAGGAAGCCGAGGCTGTAGACCAGCAGCAGCACGCCGGCGTTCTTGCTCAGCGCCGCCAGCCCGGCCGTCAGCCCCAGGGCGAGGAGGCGCAGGGCGTCGCGGCGGCCGAGGCGCTCGCGCTCCGGCGGGTCGCGCCACAGCCTGATGAGCTGGAAGATGCCCGCGCTGCATAGGAAGGTGATGAGGGCGTCGTTGGTGATGGAGGCGTGGATGAAGTTGAATTGCGGCAGGAAGGCCACCAGCGCCGTGGCCATCAGCGGCCGGGTGTTGGCTTCCGGCCAGAGCAGGCGGCCGCTCTTGAAGATGCACAGCAACGTGCCCAGGCCGAGCAGCGTGGAGAAGACGCGCAGGACGTGGGCGGCCAGCGCCCAGCCACCCCACGGCCAGGCTTCGGCCGGGGTGTGGACCATGCGGTTGATGTTGGCCAGGGCCGAGGCGTCGCCGATCCAGGCGTAGGGGTTGAGCCAGATCGCATCGCGCGCGCCGTCGGCCTCGAGGGGCGCGATGAGCGCTGCGCCAAGCAGGTAGTAGAGCGGTGGCTGGGCGGCTTCCTGCCCCAGCCACTCGTCGGGCGGGTCGGTGACGACCGGGAGGCGGCCGGTTTCGGCGATCTCGACGGCGGTGAAGAAGTGCCAATGCTCGTCGGGCGCTTCAAAGAGCGGGTTGGCGGCGCCGTAGGCCAGGGTGACGAGCAGATAGCCCAGCAGAATCGCTCCCAGTAGAAGGCGTTGCCGGTTCATGGCGTCCTCCCGGGCAGCTCCAGTGTCGTCAGCCGCAACTGGTTGTCGGGCTGGGGCGAGCCGTCGAGCGTGACGATCGGCCGCGTGCCGTCGTCGGCGTTATAGAGGCCTACATTGACATAATAACGGCCGGGCGGCAGGTCGTCGGGAATGGGCAGGTTGTATGTATCGGTGATGACTTCGCGCGCGCGCCAGCCGGAGGTCGGCCGCGCCCCGCCCAAGGGGATCGAGTCGATCTGACTGACGATAGCTCCCGCCTCGTCGATGAGGTGAACGAACACGGTGTAGTTGGCGGCCGGCGGGGCCATCGTCTGCCAGTAGAAGGTCAGCGACAACAGGCCGTCGGTGGGGACGCCCATATAGTAGCTGTGGAGGCGGATGGCGTCGCCGAACTCGGCCCCGCTGGCGTAGGGGGCGGGCGGGACGGCCGTCTCCAGCGGCCAGGGAGTGACGGCGATGCGGCCGTGTGTTTGAGGCTCGCCGACAGGCACGTCGCCGTCGAGCAGCGTCCAGCGCAGGCGGTAGACGCCCGGCTCCGTGTCCGGCCGGATGTAGAGGCCGGTGTCCTCGCGCAGCAGCGCGCCGCCGTCCACCTGAGTGAGCCAGGGCGCGCCGGGACGGGCCTCCTGGTCGCGCAACACGCGGCCGCGGCCGTCAATGAGTTCCAGCCGGTAGCGCAGGTCGGTCAGGTCGATGCCGTCCGGTCCGACGCGCCAATAGAGGGTCACGGGCAGGTTGTTGCCGGGCAAAACAGCGTCGTCCCAGGTGACGGCGGCGGCCAGGGTCAGGCCATTGGGGAAAGCGACCGATGATGACCGGTTGCCGGGCAGGTCATCGAACAGGGCTTCCGGCGGGACCGGCCAGTCGCTGGTGGGGGCGATCTCGACCTCGCCAAGGGCCACGCGTTGGTCACCCTCCGGGGTGACGAACAGGGTATACGGCCCCGGCGGCAGGCCGGGCGGCAGCGGTATATCGTAGCTGAGGCGGTTGGCGGCCGCGTCGTCCCAACGGGTATCGTGGTCGGGCAGCATCGAACGGGCTTCGCGATGGTATTCCCGCCCGTCCGGCCCGATCAGGGTGAAGAGCAGCGCGTTGTTGGCCGTCGGGCGGTCGCCCTGCCAGAGCAGATCGACCCACAGCGTGGGCAGCGCCAGAGGCGAATCGAAGGCCGCGCCGACTATCGCGTCCCCCGACGATTCCAGCGGAGCCGCGCCGTCGACGGTCGAATAGGCGATGACTCGGGCCTCCGTCGTTCGCGCCGGGAAGAGCCGGTTGATGACTTCGGTCTGATTGTCGTCCAGCCAGCCGCGGATGAGACCTTCGTCGTCGCGGTCGTCGGCCGGGGGGTCGGTGATAAACCAGATGCGGTCGTAGTCGCGGGCCAGCGCGGCCAGTTCCGGCTCGTGCCCCGTGGCGACTTGCGGGTAGACAGGCAGGGCGGTGGCGGGCAGATCGGGTCGCAGCCGGTAATGCTCGTGCAGGGGCAGCAGGACGGCGTTGTTGTAGACGATGACGTCGCGCGCCCCCGCCCGCATCTCGATGAAACGCACGATGGCCCGGAAGTCGTCCTTGACATAGGCCGGGTTGGTATAGAGGTTGACCAGGGCGATGGCCGAGCCGATGAGCAACAGCGAAAGCGGGATGAGCGCCAGCGGGTTCATACGCGGGGCGGTGGCCATCCATCCCGACCAGCCGGTCAATTCGTCCGGGTCGCCCACGGGCTTCTCGCGACGTCGCGGAGGCAGCCAATCCCAAATGGCCCAAATACCCCAGCCGATGAGCAGCAGGAATGCCGGACTGCCGGCCATGATATGCCGCACGCCCTGGTACATGGGCTTGAAGAGCAACGAACCCAGCATGAGGCCCAACACGGCCGCCAGCAGCCAGGCCAGCAGAAAGGCGGGGCGGATGAGGCGCGGCCTGTACGTGGCCGAGGCCCACAGGCCCAGCAGCAGCAGAGCGAAAGCCAGCAGGTTCAGGGCGATGATGAGTGGCCGGCTGAAATCGACGGTCAGGCCGAGGTTGAAAAAGCGGACGACGTCGAGCAGCATGGTCAGTGGCGAGACGACGTAATAGTTGGCTTCGGCCCCGGCCAGCAGGCGCGGCACGGTGAAGGGGATGAGGGGGATAGCGACCAGAACCAGCAGCGCGGCCGCGGCGAGGATGGCTCGCTTCAACCCGTTGCGCCATAAAATCCAGCCCCAGAAGGGCGCCTGGGCGGCCACCACAAAGACGGCAGTGTAATGGGTATAGATGGCCAGAGCGGCCAGAAGACAGTACAGTAACAAGCGACGCGTGATGAGCGACGGACCGTGAATACCGCGCTCTCCATTCCCAATTCGTAATTCGTAATTCGTAATTCGTAATTCCATCCATAGCACAGTGCTCATCCCGGTGACCAGCAACACCAGCAGCGTGTACATGCGGGCTTCCTGGCTATAGTAAACCTGGAGGGGGTTGACAGTCGCCAGCAAGGCGACGAGAAGGCCCAGGCCACGGCCGCCCATGCGACGGCCGAGCTGATAGATGAGCGGGATGAGCAACACGCCGAACAGCACCGACGGATAGCGGAAGGCGAAATCCGACAGTCCGAACAGCGACCGGGTGACGTGGAGGATCAGGTAGTAGAGGGGAGGGTGGGTGTCTTGGGTAACAAAGCCCTGGATGAGGATCTCGTTGCGCAGGATTTGGGCGACGGGGTAGCCCGAACGCTCCGGCGTCAACCCTTCGTCGGTCCAAAAGCTGAAAGCATCGAGTTGATGGACGCGCAGCCAATAGCCCAGCAAGATGAGGAGCAACAGGATGAGGAGTGGGGCGAGTCGCCGTCGCCCGGCAGATACCCCGCTTTGTGCGGCCATATGGGGCGAATTGTAGCGCGGCCGGGGCGGCGAGGCACGCCGGTCTACGGGAATTTTTATTTTATGAATTTGATTTCCTTGACACCCGGCCGGCCTCATGCTAGACTGTCGCCAATCGAATAGCAAACGACGTCGAATCGGACGAGTATCCCGCAGAGCGGGTCGCAGAGAGCCGGTCATCAGCTGAAAGACCGGCGTCCAAGCGGTGGGGGAATGGACCGAGGAGTCGCCAGGGCGAAATCATAGCGCCGGTACCCGATACCGGACGCGACAGAGTAGCCCCGGCCGGAATGGCCTCCGTTACAGGGCATAGGTCTGTGGCTCGATCTTCGGATCGGAAGCGGACCGACAAGAGTGAAGCTGGCTTCTCCATCGCGCTATCACCGGCGCGATTTTTGTTTCCGAAGCAGCTTAAGCAGGGTGGCACCACGGGAGATTTTCACGCTCTCGTCCCTAGTGGGGACGGGAGCGTTTTTTATTTTGGCGGAAACATTCAGGACAAGGAGAATGAAAATGACCGAGCAAACGAAATACCTGTTGGACGAGAGCCGGATTCCCAAGGCGTGGTACAACATCAACGCCGATTTGCCCGTGCCCCCGGCTCCCGTGCTCCATCCGGGCACGCTGGAGCCGGTGACGCCCGATTTCCTGTCGGTGCTGTTCCCCATGGGCCTCATCATGCAGGAGGTCAGCACGGAGCGCTACATCGAGATCCCGGAGCCGGTGCGCGAGGTGTACAAGCTGTGGCGGCCGACCCCCTTCATCCGCGCCCGCCGTCTGGAATTGGCTCTCGATACCCCGGCCCACATCTACTTCAAGTATGAGGGCGCCAGCCCGGTCGGCAGCCACAAGCCCAACACGGCCGTGCCCCAGGCGTTCTATAACAAGCAGGAAGGCACGAAGGCGCTGACCACCGAGACCGGCGCGGGCCAATGGGGTTCCGCCCTGTCGATGGCCTGCAATCTGTTCGACATCGACCTGGAAGTGTACATGGTCAAGGAGTCGTATCATCAGAAGCCCTATCGGCGCATCATGATCGAGAGCTACGGGGCGCAGGTCTTCGCCAGCCCCAGCAACCGCACGCAATACGGCCGCGCCCTGCTGGCCAACGATCCCGACGCGCCCGGCTCGCTGGGCATCGCCATCTCCGAGGCGGTGGAGGCGGCGGCCACGTCGGGCGGCGCGAAGAAATACAGCCTCGGTTCGGTGCTCAACCATGTCCTCCTGCACCAGACGGTCATCGGGCAGGAGACGCTGGAGCAGTTCGAGATGGCCGACGAATACCCCGATACCATCATCGGCTGCGCGGGCGGCGGCTCAAACTTTGCCGGGTTTGCCTTCCCCTTCTTCCACAAGAACATCACCGAGGGCAAGGGCACCCGGATCATCGCCGTGGAGCCGGCGGCCTCGCCCACCCTGACCAAGGGCGTCTATGCCTATGATTACGGTGACGCGGCCCAGATGGCCCCCATCGTCAAGATGCACACCCTGGGCCATACGTTCATTCCGCCGGGCATCCATGCCGGAGGCCTGCGCTATCACGGCATGTCGCCGCAGGTCAGCGCGCTGGTTGACGCGGGTTGCGTTGAGGCGCGGGCGGTGCAACAATTGGACACGTTCAAGGCCGCGCTGACCTTCCTGCGGGCCGAGGGCATCATTCCCGCGCCGGAATCGACCCACGCCATCAAGGTGGCCATCGACGAGGCGCTGCGGGCCAGGGAAAACGGCCGGAAGCAGGTCATCGCCTTCAACCTGTCGGGCCATGGCCACTTTGACATGAGCGCCTACGAGGCCTACCTCCACGGCGCGCTGGAAAACTATGACTACCCGGCCGAGGCGGTGGCGGAAGCGCTGCACCATCTGCCGGCCGTGGCCTGAAGGAGAAACGGGACAGGAGATACGGGGCCGTGAACCTCGTATCTCATGTCCTTCATGAATCATATGGACAAGAAGAAGATCGTTTTCAGCGGCATCCAGCCGACGGGCAATATCCATCTGGGCAACTACCTGGGCGCGGTGCGCAACTGGGTGCGGGAACAGGCCGAGAAGGTTAACTACTTCTGCATCGTTGACCTCCACAGCCTGACGGTTCCGCAGGATCCCGACAACCTGCGCTTCCAGACGCGGTCGCTGGCGGCTCTTTATCTGGCCTGCGGCATCGACCCCGCGGTCAGCACCATCTTCATCCAGAGCCATGTCACCGCCCATGCCGAGGGCTGCTGGCTGCTGAACTGCGTCACGCCGTTGGGCTGGCTGCAGCGCATGACGCAATACAAGGACAAGTCGGCCCGGCAGGAAAGCGTGCTGACCGGTCTGCTCGACTATCCGGTGCTCATGGCCGGGGATATCATCTTCTATGACGCCGACGAGGTGCCGGTGGGCGAGGATCAGAAGCAGCACGTGGAGCTGGCCCGTGACATCGCCCAGCGTTTTAACGCGCTCTATGGGGTCGATTTCTTCGTCGTGCCGCAGCCGATCATCCCCAAGGTCGGGGCGCGCGTCATGGGGCTGGACGATCCGCTGGCCAAGATGTCCAAGAGCCTGAGCGACAAACGCGGCCACGCCATCCGCCTGCTTGACGAGCCGGACGAGATTTTGTACGCCTTCAAGCGGGCCGTTACCGACAGCGGCCGCGAGATATACTTCTCCAACGAGCCGGAGCGGGCGGGCGTCAACAACCTGCTGGGCATCTATCAGGCTATCACGGGCAAGGACAACGCCGCCGTGGAGGCCGACTTCGCCGCCGCGCGTGGCTATGGCGATCTGAAGGTGCGCGTGGCCGAGGTGGTCATCGAGACGCTGCGGCCGATTCAGGCGCGCTATCGGGAGCTGATGGACGACACGGCCGAGCTGGATCGTCTGTTGGCCGACGGCGCATCCAAGGCGCGCGCCGTCTCGCAGCCGAAGGTGGACGAGATGAAGCGCATCATGGGCCTGGTGGTTCCGGGGTAAGGCACTCCCTCGCGCCTGCGTCGAATGTGACTGATCCCCTGTAAATGCCCTGACCTCGAGCCGGTTCGTGAGCTATAATCAACCCCATAGCCGCAGAGTTGACGAACCCCTGTTTGGCGAAAAGTGAATATGCAAACACAGATCCAACAAGCGCAGCGTTTTCGCGCGCTGCATGACCGCGGTCGTGTGCTGCTTCTGCCCAATGCCTGGGACGCGGGCAGCGCGCGCATTTTTGCCAATCTCGGCTTCGATGCCGTCGCCACCACCAGCGCGGGCGTGGCCTGGGCGCTGGGCTATCCCGACGGCGAAGTCGCGCCGCTGGACGAAGTTCTGGCGGTGATCCGGCGCATCGTGCGCGTCACCCCGCTGCCGGTCAGTGTGGACTTCGAGGCGGGCTTTGGCGATACGCCCGAGGCCGTGGCCGCCAACGTCCGGCGGGTGATCGACACCGGCGCCGTCGGCCTCAATCTGGAGGACGGCATCCGCCATGAGCATCTGCGCCCGATCGATGACGCCGCGCGGCGGGTGGCCGCGGCGCGACAAGCCGCGGTCGAGGCGGGCGTGCCGATCGTGATCAACGCCCGCGTCGACACCTGGATGGTCGGCAGCGACGCCGGCGAGGACGCGCTTGTTGAGGAGGCGTTGCGCCGGGCGCGGGCCTACCTCGAAGCCGGGGCGGATTGCATCTACCCCATCGGCCTGAGCAAGCCCGACGTCATCGCCCGGCTGTGCGCGGCGATCGACGCGCCGGTCAACATCGGCGTCCGCCCCGGCCTGCCGCCGCTGGCCGAACTCGGCCGTCTGGGCGTGGCGCGTGTCAGCGCGGCCACCCGGTTGGCCACCGTGGCGTTCGCGGCCGCCCGCGATGCCGCGAAAAGGCTGCAAGACAGCGGCCGTTTCGACGGCCTCGATTCTTCCATGAACTACGGCGATATCAATCGCCTGTTTACATAACTATTCGGAGGTATCCCATGAGTCAACGATTGGACTACAAAGAAGCATCGCCCGCGGCCTTCAAGGCCATGATCCATTTTGGACACCAGATTCACAGCAGTGACCTGGAAGAGTCGCTGCTGGAACTGGTCAAGTCCCGCGCCTCGCAGCTCAACGGCTGCGCCTGGTGTCTGGACATGCACACCAAGGACGCCCGCGCTCAGGGCGAGACCGAGCAGCGGTTGTACCTGCTGCCGGTTTGGCGCGAGGCCCCCTGCTACAGCGAGCGCGAGCGCGCCGCGCTGGCCTGGACCGAGGTGCTCACCGCGCTCTCCTCGACGCAGGACGTGCCCGACGACGTCTACGAGGAGGCGCGCCGGTATTTTGACGAGAAATCCCTGGTTGAACTGACCATGGCGATCATCGCCATCAACGGCTGGAATCGGCTGAACGTCGCCTTCCGCACGTCGGTGGGCGATTACGTTAGCCCATACGCGAAATAACACAACGCTCCGGCTTGCCACTTGCCGCGCGGCGAACGTAACCGCAACATGACGCCACCGATCTCGGACATCTATGTGGAACTCGGCGAACGCATGGCCGTGCGGCTCGGTTCGCCGCGCGTGCGCGCCTTGCATCTGCCGCCACTGGGCCTCAAGGCCACCGGCTTTTGCGCGCTTGAGCTGGAGGACGGCTCCATCGGCTTTAGCTATATCCAGCTGGAGGGCGTCGAAGCCCCGCTGCGCGAGCGGGGCAACGCACTGGACGTGGCGGGCGTGCCGGCCGTGGATCTGGCGCGCGGCTTCGCAAGCAACGCTCCGGTTGACCGCGCGCTCGGTTTCGCGGCGCTCAACGCTCTGTCGCAGCAGCTATTCACTCGCGCCAATTGGGAGCCGCCCGCCAACGATGATTCGCTGGGCGCGATCGTGCCCCAACGTGGCGAACATATCGGGATGATCGGGCTGTTCATGCGGCTGATCCCGGCCATCGAGAGCGCCGGAGCGCGCCTGACAGTGCTTGAGCTCAACCCCTCGCTGGTGCGGGATGAACCAAATTACCGCGTCACACTCGACCCGGCCGAATTGGTCCACTGCGACCCAATTATCAGCACCTGCACGATCCTGCTTAACGATACGCTGGACGACGTGCTGGCCGCCGGCCGCAACGCGCGACGCTTCGCCGTCGTCGGCCCCACCGCGAGCTGCATGCCCGACCCGCTGTTCGCGCGCGGGATCGACTCGCTGGGCGGGCGGCGCGTCGCCGACCGGGAGGGGTTTGTGGCGGCCTTCACCAGCGGGAAGAAATGGGGCGCGCACACGAACAAGTATGTCCTCACGCGCGAGAACTATCCGGGCATCGAGTGGCTGCTGGCGCGGGTGCGCTAGAGGCGTCGCCCCTTACTTGACGCCCGGCAGGAGGTGGGAATGTCGCTGTCCAAACGGGAATTCACGGCGGGTGAGCTCGTGCCGGGGACGATCTATCGCGTCACCCGGCCTTTTAGGGACTACGATGGGGATGTCCATCCAGTCGATGAATCCTGGCGTTTCATCAGCAAAAGCTTTCTGCCTTATGAAGACGGCCTGACACTGATCGTTGAAAAGGACGGGCAAGAGGTATGGCTGCGCCTTCAGTGGCGGGATGACACCCAAGGCCCAATCATTAGCAAGTTTTCAGATTTTGTGACAGAAGGTTAGAATTGGGATCACCTGAAAAGGACGGTGGAGCGCTCCGGCTTTATCGACATATGATACAGGTGATTCATGGCCTCAGAGGGAGAGACAAACGGCGTCCGGCGAGAACGGGACAAAGGCTGGCGATTTGACCTGGTCTTGCCCGTCCTCTTGCGGCCGCGCAAGACCCTGGCTCACATCATCGAACTGAAACGCCCCAACTGGCGGACGCCGTTGCTGCTGCTGGTTGTGGCCGCGGTCATCGCCGCCGTGGTGGCGGGATCGATCAAGGCCGCGGCCGCGGCATCGGGCGAGATGAGCCTGCCGCCCGACTTCGAATTCTACACGCCGGAAATGCAGGCCCAATTCATGCAGGCCGCCACGGCCACCAACACCCCGACGTTCAACTATATATTGCCGGCCCTCGGCGCGGCGCTGGGCGTGCTTGTCCAATGGTTTCTCATCGGCTGGGCGCTGCACCTGCTGTTGACGATGCTGGGCGGGCGAGGAACCAATCAGGACGCGCTGAATATCGCCGCCTGGTCGACCGTGCCTGCATTGCTGCGCTCGGCGGTGCAGATCGTCGCCATGCTGGCCAACGACCGGCTCATCGCCTCACCCGGCCTGTCCGGCTTCGCGCCCGCCAGGGAGGGGGTCGGCTTCGCCCTGCTTGCGGGGTTGCTGGCCGCGGTGGACATCTATCTCATCTGGCAGATCGTCCTGCTGGTCATCGGGGCGCGGCTAAGCAGCCAACTGACGAGGGGCAAAAGCATCATCGCCGTGTTGGTCACGATGCTGATCGTGCTTTTGTTGTGGGGCTTGCCGGCGGCGCTCATGTCCCAATTCGAGGGCCTGAATGTTATCCAGCCCTTCTTCTAGGCGATCCGTATGAGCGCAGCCGTTCCCCTCACCTCCGCCCCGGCGGAACACTCCGCCGCCCCAACGGAACAAGTGGCGAACCACCAGCCGCAGGCGTTCATCGAGGTCAAAGGGCTGCGCAAGTCGTTCGACATGGGCGGGACGGTCGTCCACGCGCTGGACGGGGTCGATTTTCGCGTGGACGGCGGCACGTTTTACACCATCATGGGGCCGTCCGGCTCCGGCAAGAGCACCCTCCTCTACCTGATCGGCGGTCTGGATCGGCCGACGGCGGGGCATATCGAGGTCGCCGGGCGGGGCATCGAACAGCTTGACGAGAACGCGCTGGCCGCCTATCGTCGTGAGGTGGTGGGCTTCATCTTTCAGTCGTTCAATCTTATTCCCAGCCTGAGCGCCTGGGAGAACGTCGCCTTTCCGATGCGTTTCGCGGGCGTGGCCCGACGGGAGCGGCAGCAACGGGCCTTCGACCTGCTGGAGCGGGTGGGGCTGGCCGACCGGCGACAACACCGGCCGACGGAGTTGTCCGGTGGTCAACAGCAACGCGTGGCCATCGCTCGCGCGCTGGTCAACGAACCGCGCCTGGTGCTGGCCGACGAGCCGACGGGTAATCTGGACACGGCCAGCGGGCAGAGTATCATGGACTTGCTGGCCGAATTGCATCGCGACGGCATCACCGTGCTCGTCGTCACCCATGACCCGCGCATGGCTCCCTATGCCACGCATCAGGTCTTTTTGCTCGACGGTCGCATCGTCAGCGCGGAAGAATATCACACGGTGGTGGGGGTTTAGGGCCTCGGCCGCCTTGCCGCCGGTTATTTAGAGAGAACTTATGGACAAACTTGCTGCCCACAGGAAAGGAATCGTGATGGTGCTGGTCTGGCTGGTCGCGCTTGTCGGCCTGATGGCCGGACTGCCGCCGGCCGCTCCGGCACGCCCGGCATTGGCGCGGCAGGCGGCGGAAACGGCGACGGCCCCACCCACCGGCGCGGCCCCGGCCCAGTCGCCGGTGATCAACGCCGTGCAGCCGGGCACGCTGGTCAATGACGTGCCGGTGGAGATCATCATCACCGGCAGCGGCTTTGTGGACGGCACGGTCGTGCTGGTCAACAATTTCGGCGGGCTGGAGACGAGATTCGTCAGCGCCAACGTCTTGCGAGCCATCGTGCCGGCGGGGTTGCCGCCGGGCTTTTACGGCGTGCGCGTCGTGAACCCCAACGGGGCAACGGCCGACATGCCCAACGCCCTCAACATCGTGCCGCCGGCCGGGCCGACGGCCACGCCCGCGCCCAGCCTGACGCCCGCGCCGACGGCCTTCATTCGGCCGCTGTTGGTCGTCAGCTCCTACGGGGCCAGTTCGGCCCAGATCGTGCCCGGCCAGAATCTCGACTTCGAGATGACCATTGCCAACGCGGGCCAGGCGACGGCCACCAACGTGGTGGCGACGTTCGTCAGCGGCGATTTTGTCCCCCGCGACACCGGCGGGGTGCGCGCACTGGGGGCGATGGGGCCGGGGCAGGAAGTTCGCTTCTGGCAGCCGCTATTCGCCACGGCCGATCTGCGCGGCAAGACGACGGCCGTCCTGCAGGTGAAAGCCACCTATACCGACGTCAACGGGCAGAGCTATGAATCGGCCTTTGAGTTGACCTTCCCGGTGGTGCCCTCCGGCGGCGGGGGCGGCGTGGCGGCCACGGCCACCCCAACGCCGACCACCACGCCCACGCCCGGCCCACGGCAGCGGCCGCAACTGCTCATCACCAGCTACGAAACCGATCCCCCCCAATTGCAGCCGGGCAACCAGTTCACGCTGTCATTGGCGGCGCAAAACCTGGGCCAGACGGGCGCGCGCAATATCACCGTCATTCTGGGCGGCGGCAGCGGCGGTGGCTCGTCGGTCAACGGCACGCCGGACCCGGGCGGCGGGACGTCGGGGGCGGGCGGCTCCTTCGCCGAGTTCGCGCCCATCGGCTCGTCGAACGTCAGCACCATCGGCGATCTGGCGGTCGGCGAGACGCGGCAGATCGAGCAGCGGCTCATCGTCAACACGACCACCAAGCCGGGCGCCTATCCGGTGAAGGTGTCGTTCGTCTATACCGACGCCACCGGGGCAAACTTCGTCGATGATCAGGTGATCACCCTGCTGGTCTACCAGCGGCCACAGGTCGAGATGGGGTTCTACACCCAGCCGCCGATGCTGTTCGCCGGGCAGCCGGTCGGGCTACCGCTGCAGCTGATGAACACCGGCCGGGATACGGTCGTCTTCGGCAACTTCAGCGTCGCCGCCGAGGGGGCGGAACTGATGAACAATGCCATCTTCGTCGGCGCGCTGGAGTCGGGCGGATTTTTCCCGCTGGACGCCATGATCGTGCCCTCCGAGCCGGGCATGCTGGAGCTGATCCTGAGCGTCAATTACACTGACGATTTCCGGCAGCCGGCGGTCATCACCGACACGCTGGAGATCGAGGTGCTGGAATCGCCCCCCATGGAGCCGGTTGATCCGGGTATGGTGCCGGGCGAGAGCGGCGAGGGCGGCGGCGAATTTCCGGCCGATGGCGGCGATGGCGGCACGGAGACGATCTGGCAACGGCTGTGGCGCTTCCTGCTGGGTCTGTTCGGGCTGGGCAGCGAGCCGGGTGGCGGGCAACCGCAAGAGGAGATGGTCCCCGTCGATTCGGAGTTCGCGCCCATGGAGCCGTAGGTCATGAGATTCATCGATCTGCTGGCGCTCATCTGGTCCAACCTGGCGCGACGCAAGGGTCGGGTCGCGCTGACGGCCATCGGGGTGATCATCGGCACGGCGGCCGTCGTGCTGCTGGTGTCGCTGGGCGTCGGCTTGCAGCAGAACGCCGAGGCGCAGCTGGGCGGCATCGGCGACCTGACGCGCATCACGGTCTATCCCGGCTTCGCGGCCGAGGGCGGTGGCATGGTCGTCGGGCCGGGCGGCGCGATGGATCAGGCCGTGCCGTTAAACCAGGCGGCCATGGACAGCATCGCCGCCATCCCCGGCGTCACGGCCGTGATCCCCCAGGACTACCTGCAGGGCTGGGCCGTGTTGCGGGCCGGGAAGCTGGAGGGCAGCGGCAACATGATCGGCATCGGGGGGGATGACCTGAGCAAGCTGGGGATCGTGGCCACGCAAGGGGAGTTGTCGCTGGCGCGCGGCTCGGTCATCATCGGCTCGCAAATCGCCAGTAATTTCTACGACCCGCGGCCGCGCCCCAATCAGGGACCGCCGGAGCCGCCCGATCTGTACGGCCAGACGCTGAACATGGAACTGGTGAAGTGGGACGAGAACGGCCAGGAGATTCGCAAGAAGACCCGCGCCCACGTCGTCGGCGTGTTGGAGGAGACCCAGGGTGAGCCGGATTGGTCGATCTTCATGCCCATGAGCGATCTGGACGCCTATAACGCCTGGATCACGGGGCAGCGCGTCAACCGCGACAAGCAAGGCTACAACACGTTCACGGTCAAGGTGGACGACGTCGATCGGGTGGTCGATATCGCCGAGCAGATCACCGCGATGGGATTCCAGGCCTGGTCGCCGCAGTCGTTTGTGGAGGGCATCAGCAGCTTCTATCTGGTCCTGCAGATGGCGTTCGGCAGCATGGGGGCCATCGCCCTGCTTGTGGCCGCCATCGGCATCGCCAACACCATGACCATGGCCATCCTGGAGCGGACGCGGGAGATCGGCCTGATGAAGGCCGTGGGGGCCAACAATCGGCACGTGCTGGCCATCTTTTTGGGCGAGGCGGCGGGGATCGGCTTTATCGGCGGGCTGGGCGGCGTGCTGTTCAGCTGGGCGCTGGGGCAGGTGCTCAACGTGCTGGTCATCGCCTACATGGCCGGGCAGGCGGCCCAGACGGGCCAGATGCCGATGACGGCGGCCGTGGTGACGCCCCTGTGGCTGCCTCTCTCAGCGCTGCTCTTCGCCACGCTCATGGGACTGGTGTCGGGCCTCTATCCGGCGCTCAACGCGGCCACGCTGGCCCCGATGGCGGCCTTGAAATACGAATAGCCGAACGGCGGCCAGCCGTTCATAGATACCGCCTGACCAGTCGGGAATAGGCGTCGTACTCCTGTCCGTAATGCTCGCGCAGAAAACTCTCCTCGCGTAGTGCCTGTCGGTTGATGAGCCACGCGCCCGCAAGCAGGTAGATCAGCGGAACCCAGTTCGGGAACACCAGAAATTGCCCGATCAGTACACTGATAAAGCCGACATAGATCGGATTACGGCTGACGGCAAAGATGCCTGTGGTGATCAGCTTATCGGGCTGATCGGCGTCGATGCCCACGCGGAAGCTTCGGCCGAAGGAAACCAGGCTCCACGCCAACAGCACCAAGCCCGCGAAGCAAAACAGGACGCCGATCCAGGCTATGATCTCGGATTGGAAGAGGCGCTGCGTACTGAGGAGCGGCCAGCCGAAAGCCGCGGCGAAGATGGTATAGAAATAGAATAGCGCGAACGGGACGATGAGCAGATCGCTCTTGTCGTCGCGCGCAAAATTCATGGCCTTGATCCCCAGGCGGCTCAGCCAGACGACGCGAAACAGGACCAAGCCGAACAAGAGGATGAGGCTCAGGGCGGCCAGATAAGCTTGCATGGATTACCTTCTCCTTAGTTCTTCAAGATGGAACAAAACTTATTCTATGGTGTCAGTTAGAGACTTGCAGTGTCTGCAAAACCATCCCCTGAAAAGCGGCACGATGGTTTAGCCGATTTTCAAGCACCGTCGCAGACGTAAAGATATACAACTCGTAACAAAGTGTCCAAAAAGCGTCAATGCAGTCAGAATGAGTTTGTCGAATCTCAACCGGAAAGGAGTATGCAAATGCTTAATCTGAATTCCGTCATGATTGGAACGATGCAACCCAAAGTTCTGGCGGCTTTTTATGAAAAGGTTCTCGGGCAGCCGGCCGGAATGTCAGATGACGAATATGGTTTCTATGGCTGGCAAGCGGGGACAACCTATTTCTCCATTTTGAATCACTCCGAAATGGGCGGCCAAACCAAGGATCCCGGCCGCGTCATGCTTAATTTTGAAACTCGGCAGGTCAAAGAGGAGTTTGAGCGCATTAAGTCCGCGGGAAGTACAGTCATCAAGGAACCCTATGAAATGGAGGGGGGATGGATTGCAACCCTGGCTGACCCGGATGGAAATTACTTTCAACTGGTGACGCCGATGGAGTAAGATCGCATACGCCGGATCGAGACGATTGGGACGTTCAACCATTGGGTTATGTCTGGCAACTGTGCAACTCGTCACCTATGACGAATTGCACAGTACATCCCTGAACGCGTCACAAGCTGCTAGATATCCGGCCTCTGCAGCCCATTCATACCGGGGATCAACGAGACCTCACCGCCGTGATGCAGGTCGTGTTCCAGCAGATGATAGATCACCCAACTACGCGATACTACATACGTCCGGCCGTCATTCCCCTCGTCGGGGAAGGTCATGGCGCGGTCTTCGGGGGTCCAGCGCTGTCAGCGGGATTCGATGAACGCCCACGTCTCATCAAGGCCGCGCGCAAGCTCGGCCGCGTTGCGTGGCGGTGAGTTGCGCCGGCCCCACTCCATGTATATTTTGTGCCTTTGCATGGGACTTTCTTATCTCTTCGGAAACAAGATCGTATCGATCAACACCTTGCCCATGTAGACGATGAAGACGAAGATCGTCGCCGGCACCTGCCAGTAGAGGAACCAGCCCGGCGTCCAGGCGGGCAGCGGCAGCACGGCGATGAAGAAGGCGATGGCCGCGGCGATGATCAGATGACGCAAAAAACGGGACCAGTGTCGTTTTTTCATGGCGTGCCCGTAGCATACCACGAATTCGGGCTTTGCTACCCCTTGCCACCCCCATAACTTGATCGAGATCAAGGCCACGCGGAATCCCCTGTGCTACGCTCTCACTAGGCCCGATCGACCGGGCAAAAATTCTGGAGAGGATAACGATTGTGACTATTGATACGATCCCGAACGGCATTGCCGGGAAGATGGTGGGCGATTTCGTCGCTGCCGATTACCGCGCAGCCGCGGTTTTTGACAAGTACGGCATCGATTTTTGTTGCGAGGGGCAGACGTCCATCGACCAGGCGTGCCTGGCCAAGGGGGTCGCCCTGGAGACCGTGCTGCATGACCTGGAGCAGGTTGAGCAAGCGCCGGGACTGGTCGAACGACATGACCAGTGGGCGCTGGATTTTCTGTCCGACTACATCGTGAACCAGTTTCACGCCTACACCAAGGACATGTTGCCGCGCATCACGGAGTATGTGGAGACGGTCGCCAACGTCCACGGCGACACCCATCCCGAGACGCGCACCATCGCCGCGCTGTGGCCGGAGCTGAAGGGTGAGCTGGCCATGCACATGCAGAAGGAAGAGTTGTTACTGTTTCCTTATGTCAAGCGACTGGTGCGCAGCGAGGCCGAGGGTACCTCACCGGCCAAGCCGCCGTTCGGCTCGGCCAAGGACCTCATCGAGAAGATGGAGGCGGAGCATGACGATACCGGCGGCGTGCTGCTCGAGATGGAGCGCGTCAGCGATGGCTACGCCCCGCCCGAGGATGCTTGCCCCACCTACCGCACGCTCTACGCCTATCTGAAGGAGTTCGACGCGGCGACCAAGAAGCACGTCCACATGGAGAACAATATTCTCTTCCCGCGGACGATACAGCTGGAGCAAACGCTCCTGGCGGGGTAGGCCCTCTCGGGGTGGTTGACAATAAAACGACCGGACTCATCGCAGTCCGGCCGTTTTGTTTTTGATGGGGTTACGGGTCTTACTCGAAGCGGAGGGCTTCGATGGGGTGCAGGGCGGCCGCCCGCGTGGCGGGATAGATGCCGAAGAACAGGCCCACCGCCACAGAGAAGCCCACCGCCAGGGCCACGGAGTTGATCGTCACCGTGGTGTCCAGTTCGGGCACGAACAGGTGGACGACGGCCGCTCCCAGCGCGCCGATGAGGATGCCCATGATGCCGCCCAGCAGGGCCAGCACGACGGCCTCGGTCAGGAATTGGCCCAGGATGTCGCGCCGCCGCGCCCCCACCGCCTTGCGCAAGCCGATCTCCTTGGTGCGCTCGGTGACAGACACCAGCATGATGTTCATGATGCCGATGCCGCCCACCAGCAGGGAGATCCCGGCGATGGCCCCCAGGAACAGGGTCAGCACGCCGGTGACCACGCCGAAGGCCTGGACAAAATCGCTCTGGGTCAGGATTTGAAAATCGTCGTCGTCGCGGAAGGTGATGTTGTGGCTCTGGCGCAACGCCTGGGAGGCGTCGATGACCAGGCCGTCGATGGCTTCGTCGTTGGCCGCCTCGATGAGCACCGCGTCGACCAGGTACTCGCCGGTCGTGGAGCTGCGGGCGTTGAACAGGCGCTCCTGGGCGGTCGTCAGCGGAATGAGGGCGACATCGTCCTGGCTGCCGCCCATGCCCATGGCCCCCTTTTCTTCCAGCACGCCGATGACGCGGAAGTTGATGCCGTTGACGCGCACGTCCTGATCCAGCGGGTCGACATCGTCGGGGAAGAGGGCGCGCACCGCGTCGAGGCCGAGGACGACGACGCGCGAGCGAGCATTATAGTCGGCTTCATCGATGTCGCGGCCGCGGGCGATGGTCATCTTGTTCATCCCCGCGTAGGCGGGGGTGGAGAATCGCGCCAGCAGGCTGTGAGAATTGCCGCCGTGTTGCAGCTCCACCTGCTGGAATATGACCGGGGCGACGGCCGCCGCGCCGGGCACGACGCCGGCATCCGACAGGAGCGCGGCGTCGCGCATGGTCATCGTCGATTCGGATGATGAATTGTTGCCTCGCTGCCCGGGATGGCCTTGCTCGGAGATGATGAAAACGAGGTTGGTGCCCAGGCCGGAGAACTGGTCGGCCACGAAGCGCGTCACGCCGTCGCCGATGGACAGCAGGGTGATGACGGCGGCCACGCCGATCATGATGCCCAGCATCGTGAGAGCGGCGCGGAGCTTGTTGGCCGACAGGCCGCGCAGGGCGATGCGGATGTTCTCGATGAATTTCATGCGACTCTCCGGCAGGTGCGCGAGCATAACGGGCAGACAGGACGCTCCCCTGCGCCTCCGTCCCTCCGCTCCTCTGCCCCCACGCCCTTCTTATTCATAGCGCAACGCATCGATCGGGTTCAACCCGGCAGCGCGCGAGGCCGGATAGATGCCGAAGAACAGGCCGACGGCGGCCGAAAACAATAGCGCCAGGACGGCATAATTCCAGGCGACCGTGGGCTTCAGTGTGTCGGAGAAGCTGCTGATGATGAACGCGCCGGTCACGCCCAAACCCAGGCCGATAATACCGCCGATGCTGGACAGGATCATCGCTTCGGTCAGGAATTGCCACAGAATGTCACGCCGTTTGGCCCCCACCGCCTTGCGCAGGCCGATCTCCCGCGTGCGCTCGGTGACGGACACCAGCATGATGTTCATGATGCCGATGCCGCCCACCAGCAGCGAGATGCCGGCAATGACGCCCAGAAAGGTGGTCAGCACACCGGTGATCTGCCCCAGGGCGCCGACGACCTCGGACTGGCTGAGGATGGTGAAGTCGTCCTCGTCGCGGAAGGCGATATTGCGTGATTGTCGCAGGGTCAGGGTCATCTCGGCGATGGCCGCGTCCTGGCGCTCCTCGCTGATGGCCTGGGCAAAGATCTGGTCGATGCGGTATTCGCCGTCCGACCGGCGTGCGGGAAAGAGGCGGCGCTGGGCGGTGTTGAGCGGCACCAGCACGACGTTGTCCTGGTCATTGAAGCCTGAGCCGCCTTTCTCCTCCATCAGGCCGATGACGCGGAAGTTGACGTTGTTGATGCGGATCGTCTGGCCCACGGGCGGATCGCCGTCGGGAAAGAGCTTCTCGTAGACGGTCTGTCCCAGCACAGCCACGCGGGCGGCCGTGGTCACGTCCTGGTCGGTGAAAAAGTCGCCCTCGATGGGGAAGAAATCGCGGACGTAAGTGTAATCGGGGGTCGTGCCGGTGACGGTCACCTGGGCCTCTTGACTGCCGCTGGTGATGTTGGCCGGGCGGCCGTAGATGGGCGCGACCCGCACCACATCGGGCACGTTAAACGGATCGGCCAGGGCCAGATAGTCGTCGTTGGTCAGTTCGGCGCGACCGGCGCTCATGACCCGACCCGCCTGTGGGCGGCCGGGGGTGACGAAGAGCAGATTGTTGCCCAGCCCCTCGAACTCGGACACGACCACGTCCTGCACGCCCTCGCCCACGGATACCAGCGTGATGACGGCGGCGACGCCGATGATGATGCCCAACATCGTCAAAAAGGCCCGCAGCTTGTTGGCGATCAGGTTGCCGAACGCCAGACGGAGGTTCTCAAGCGGGTTCATGCAGTTCTCCGGCAGAGGAGCGGGGGAGATGAGGAGCAGGGGAGCAGGGGAGCAGGGGAGAAGGGGAGCAGGGGAGCACCCTTTTCCCCCTTCCCC
>JAGOZU010000137.1 GCA_018058545.1 Promineifilum sp.
CGCTTTACAACTACGACCGGCCTCATTTGGCCCTGGGTTATCGTGTCCCGGCGGAGGTGCATTTTCATTAACATAACAATCAGTGTTCAGTGTTCTGATGTCAATCTATTTTAGGACTTGACACTAATTCCTAATTCCCAATTCCTAATTCCTAATTCCTAATTGATTATCCCTCTTTCCCAATCCGCACCCGCCACTCGATCGGGCCTTGCTGCAGATAATCCCACGAAAACTCGCCGGTATGCTCGGCCTGGAACTGATAGTAAAGCGGCTTCGGATCGTGGTCATTGACCAGGACAAACCCCGCGCCCGGCGCCAGCGCCCCAAAGGTCTCGAAAATCAGCGAGTGGCGCTGCATGGGCGGATACGGGCGAATGTCCAAAATCTTGTCGTCGGTCATCTTGAATCTCCTAATGGTCGGCGACGCGCGCCGATAAATGATTGTCTGCGATCCTCAAACGCGGCCGTCAATCGGCTCCCTCGGCCATGACCACCTGATAGGGCAGCGCGATCGCCTCGGTGGGGCACACCGCCTCACACACGGCGCAATAGCCGCAGCGCTCGCCGTCGATCGTCACCAGCCCGCCATCCAAAGCCATCGCGTCCGTCGGGCAAGCGACCACGCACTCGCCGCAACTGGTGCAGACGGCCATATCGATAAAAGGCAACCACTCTTCCGGATTCGCGTTCATGGATCGTCACCCCGCAATTCGGGTTATACAGCCGCAGAATACCACCCCCCGCCCCCCTTGGCCTTGATCTGGATCAATTCGGCGGGCTTTCCAACCGGATCCCCCGCGAAACCTAACCCGACGTGACCCCCGGCGACCGCTTGCGAAGCATGAACCGGTTGATCCGCTCCGAATTGACCAGCATCAGGGCGATGTAGGCCAGCAGGACGACCGGCATGATGGCGAAGGAGGTGGCGGCGGCGACGGCCCCCAGCAGCGGCGGCAGAAAGCTGGTGCCGATATAGGCCACGGCCATCTGGAACCCCATGATGTTCCGGGAGTCCTCGTCCCCAAAGCGCGCCGGCGTCTCGTGCAACATGCTGGGGAAGATGGGCGCGCAGCCCAGGCCGATGAGCATCAGGCTGATCATCGAAATGACGCCGGACAGCGGCAGCAGCAGACCGATCGCCCCGGCGAGGATGGCGATCTCCCCGGCCCGAATCAGCGCCTTGCTGCTGACCCGCATCGCCACGAAGCCGCTGATGAACCGCCCCAGCGTGATGGCCCCGAAGTAGAGCGACACCCAGCCCGCGGCCGTGACCACATCCACCCCCTTCACCTGAATCAGAAAGGTGGCCCCCCACAGCCCGACCGTCGCCTCAATCCCGCAATACAGAAAAAACACCACCAAAACCGGCCGGACGCCGTCGATGCCCAGCGGCGAGAAAATGCCCCAGGCCGCGCTCTTGTTCGATCGAGGCTTCCTCTCGGCCGCCCTGTCCGCCGGCGCCGCGGGCGCGACGGCCGCCGCCTTGCCCGTCAATTTGGCCACTCGATCCCACAGCGGCAGGGCCAGAAACAGGACGACCACCAGCCCGAATTGCAGGGCGGCCACCGTCAGATAGCCCTTGCGCCACGACTCGTTGTTGGCGATGAACTGGGCGATGATGATCGGGCCGGTCATGGCCCCCACCCCCCAAAAACTGTGCAGCCAGTTCATGTGGCTGGCGGCATAGTAGCGGGCCACATAATCGTTCAGCCCGGCGTCCACCGACCCCGCGCCCAAACCGAGGGGGATGGCCAGCAGGATCAGCCACAGGAAGCCGGGGGCGATGGCGATGCCCAGCAGCGCCGTGGCCGTCATCAGCACGCTGACCGCGGTGACCCGCCCCGTGCCGAACCGCCCCAGCATGCGGCCGCTCAGCACGCTGGAGACGACGGTGGAGATCGAAATCGCCATCGAGACAAACCCGGCATAGCCGACCGGGACGCCATACTCCACCTGCATGATGGGCCAGGCCACCCCCAGCAGCGCGTCGGGCAGGCCGAGGCTGATAAAGGCGATATAAATCACCAGCAAGAGCAATGTAATCATCGAAAGAGACCCTCTCCGCGAGACCCGAATATGACCGCCGGCTCACAGCAAGCCCAACTGCCGCCCCGCCCCCTCCACCAGCGAGGTCGCCCCCACCCCCAGCAAGCGCATCGGCCGCCCCGCGGGCCAGTTCTCGCGCCAGATCGCCTCCGCCAGCCGGAAGATCGTCGCCGCCTCGTCGGTGCCCACCTCCACTGAGCGCTGCCGGGTGAAGGTGGTGAAGTCCGACCAGCGAAACTTGACCCGGACGGTGTGGGCCACCAGCCCGCGCTTCTGCAGTTGCTCGGCCACTTCGGCCGACATCTTCTCCAGATGATCGCGCAAAACGGCCGCGTCGGCCACATCGCGATTGAAAGTCCACTCCTGGCTGATGCTCTTGGGCGGGCCGCGATTCGGCTCCACCGGCCTATCGTCCTCACCCCGCGCCCGTTGGGCCATCTTCTCCCCCTCGCGGCCGAATACCGCCCGCAGCCGGTCTAGGTCGGCCGCGGCCAGCTCGCCACAGGTCGTGATGCCCAACCCCGCCAGCCGCTCGGCCGTCCGCGGCCCGATGCCCCAGATGACCCGCGCCGCCAGCGGAGCCAGAAACGCCGCCTCCTCCCCCGGCCGGACGATGGTGCAGCCGCGCGGCTTCTCATGGTCCGAGGCCACCTTGGCCACCAGCTTGCTTGTGGCCAGCCCCACCGAGGCGGGCATCCCCGTCTCGGCCGGGACGCGCTCGCGCAATTCGCGGGCCGCGGCCTCGGGGTCGGCCGTCTCGCTCAGGTCGATATAGGCCTCATCGACGCTCATCTTCTCCATCGGGCCGTAGCGCGCCAGCACCTCCATCACCCAATGGGAGCACTCGCGGATGCGCGACCAGTCCGGCGGGACGACTTTCAGATGGGGGACAAGGCGCAGGGCGACGGCCATCGGCATGGCTGAATGCACCCCAAATCGCCGCGCCTCGTAGCTGGCCGAGGTGACCACGCCCCGCTCTTCGGGGCGGCCGCCCACGGCCAAGGGGATGTCGGCGTCCCCGGCGTGGTCCAGCAGGTGGACGTTGACATAAAATGCGTCCATGTCGACATGGAGAACGGCGCGGGACCAGGACATAATTGGGAATTAGGAATTAGGAATGACGAATGACGAGTGACGAGTGACGAATTCAGAAGGGCGTAGCCGGTTTCGACCTAATTGTAGAGTCAGAGTCATTTATGGGCGAGAGAATCGCCGAAGCTCTTGAACCAGCAGGTGAACCGTCGTGGATGGGTCATCGTTGAAGGGTTGTGATGGGTGATATCGATCCAGCAGTCGTTCGGCCCGGCGAATGGCATCATCCATGTGGGGTTCCAGCCTGTCATACATATCGGCGTCATTCTTGGCATAGGAGCGTCCGAGACATTGGGACAGACGACTGCCGTATTCCTGGCGCGCGAGCGGCCCGGTGCAATCCTGAAAGTGAAGCAGGAACCACAATTCAAACAGGGGATTGGAGTACGCGATTTTTATATTCCTAGTCCGGGCCAACTCCAAGGCCCGGTTGAAGCGCTCTACGGTCACCTCATCCCGGTCGAAGACGCACCAGACCTGATCGTAGTCGGCCTTCTGTTCCTTCCACTGCTTGACCGCCGTCTCCACAATGCGCGCCGGGTCGATATTGGCGCTTTTGATGCGCACGACGACATGGGGCCCGCGAAAGGATTGAAAATAAGCCGGCTCTGTCTTCTCGCCCTCGCAGACGATCAGGAACCGCTGGTGGATGTCGCGGACATCTACGGGGCGACGGCGGAAACCCGGGCCTCGGCTATGCTTCTTCGACATACTCCTCAGCCATGAGCGCCTGCAATTTGTTGAAATTCAGGTAAGGGATCGCGCCGAATCGTCCCTGGATATAATTTCGCTCCAGCGACAAGTCGTTGCGTATCCCCTTGAACTCGGCCAGGGAATACAGATTGCTTGCACCCTGACGGTTCTTTTCTACAAACCAGATTTGGTCGCGCCGGAAGAGGGTATTGTCCAGGAGGTTGGTGTCCTGAGTGGCGAAGATCAGTTGCGCTCCTTTGGGGTTAGTTTCCCGGTCGTTGAAGAGCCTGACCAGTTCGCGGGTCATAAGCGGATGAAGTTGAGCATCCAGTTCATCCACGATCATGATTCGGCCGTGCTGTAGTGTATCTAACAGGGTGCCGGCTATCGCGAACAGGCGTCGCGTTCCTTCAGATTCATGTTCATTCAGATCAAAACGCTCCTCACCTGCCGGCTGATCCTCTTCATCATAGAGGGTGTGGACTGTGTGAATTGTCGTGATGCGACGCTCACGCCTCTCCTTGCCTTTCCTTGCCCGCTCCGCCCCTCCATCCGACTCGCTGAATTCTTCATCGAAGAATAGAGGCATTTGGCGGACTACCTCTTCCATTTGTATATCACGGATACCGAGGTCCAACCGTTGAATGAGCGCGCTAACCTCCTTGGCCCGTGTCGGATTCTCCATATAGCGTATTGTGCGGTTGCCTGAAGACATTCCCAATCCCAATGTTCTCCCAGTGGAGAGGATGGACAACGAGCGCAGAAACCAATTCAAAAGATTCTGGGATATGCGGCCATTAAACTGGGCAACAACCGAAAGAAAGAGGGAATTAGGTCGAGTAAGCCCGATCAAATCGTCCTTTCCTTCCGGAAAATAATCACCCACCTCCACTCTATCGCCATCGCGTTCAAAAAGACGCGCCTCCCGTGTTGTAGGCACGAAATACAACCACTCCCGCTCGACACGTTCCTGGGTAACTTCGAAACCATAACGATGGCGTGTCCCTTCCACGATAAAGGCGATCTCGAAAAACGACGGCTTTGTCGTTGATTTCAGGCTCAGACGAAACGGTTCTACCTCAATGCCGCCAGTGCCCTCCGTTCTTCTGGGCGAATACTGGACGAAATGGCGCATAAAATCCAAAGCCTGAATCAGGTTGCTCTTGCCGCTAGCATTCGCTCCATAGATTGCCGCGCTACTGAGCAAGTCCGGTTGGCCATCTGTCTCAATAATGTTGTTAAGGTCAACGGCTTTGTCCCTGGATCGGATCGGCGCGGCAACCATGCTCAATGTCTGAGGTTCCTTGAACGAGCGATAGTTACCAACCGTGAATTCGATTAACATGGCGAGGCCTTTTCAATACGAGAGGTAAGGATTTGTGATTATTTCGCAGATATATATATCTTAACGATATCGATCGCCTATGTCAATCGGTTTTCAATCTGGGCAATGTTAATCAACACCCCCACAGGCGAATCATGCCATCCCCCTTTCCTCCGCTCCTCCGCTCCCCCGCTCCCCTGCGCCCTCTTCAATTCGTAATTCGTAATTCGTAATTCGTAATTACCTAGTCCGCCGCCGCCACCTGCGCGTCCAGCCGATCCACATGCCGCCCCGCGTCGCGGGCAAAGCCCAGGATATCGATGCGCGACAGCACCAGCACCGCCAGCGCCAAACCAACCGCCTGGCAGAAGAAGACGATGCCGTAGGCCGCGCCGGACTCCAGCCCCAGCCGCAGCAAAAACAGGTCGCGCAACGCCCCGCCGGTCAGCGTGCCCAGCCCCTTGAACACCAGAATGGAGATCGACCACAGTCCCAGATAAGCCCCGGCGTGGCGGTCGGGCGACATGACGGCCATCAGGCTCAGGCCGCCGAAGGTATACACGCCAAAGCCGCCGCCAAACACCAGCAGCCCTGGCGTCACCAGCGCGCGCATCCCCGTCAGGCTCGCCCCGGCCAGCATGACCATGCCCAGCGACATGACCAGCAGCCCCACCGAGGCCGTGCGCCCCTGCAGCTCCGGCGGCCGCTTGCGCCAGGCGATCCCGCCCGCCACCAGCGTGATGACCGTGGCCGTCTGCCAATAGCTGTTGAAGCGCGTCGTCGCCCCCATGCTCAAATCGAACACATCCGCGCCAAACGGCTCCAGGATGGCGTCCTTGGCCCAGGCCGAGAACATGGTCAGCGCCAGAAAGACGAAGAAGCGCCGCGTGCGTCGATCGGCCCAAATCTCGCCCAGGACGACCCGCAGGCTGTCGTGGGCCTGAGGCTCCCCGGCGGCCGCGCCGGCCACCCGCTTCTCGACGCCCAGCGTGGCGAACAGCCAAAAGAAGCCGCCAACGACCATCGTGGCGATGATCATCTGCCAGAACGTCTGCGGGTCAAACGACGGCATCCACACGCTGAAGCCGATCCCGACGATGGCGTAGAAGATGATCAGCACCGTCTCGACCATGGCGATGGCCGACCCTTGCCGCTCTTCCGGCGCGGACTCACGCACCAGCGCCAGGAACGGCCCGCCGGAGATGAGCGTGCCCACGCCGTACATCAGCACGGAAAGGATGGCGAAAAACCAGCCCGATACGGCGGCCGTGTCAACCCCCAGCCGGGCCACGCTGAGGCCCAGGAACGGCAGCGAGCCGACCATCAGTCCTCGCCCCAGCCAGATGATCGGTGTGCGGCGAAAGCCCAGGATGCGTTTGTTGTCGGTCAGATGCCCCGCCCACAGGCTGAGCGGCGAGATGAGATAGCGCATGGCGATGAGCAGGCTCACCGGCGTGGCCGGTATGCCGAAGTTGGTGATGAGAATCCGGTTCCAGATGCTCGTCACCAGGATATCCCCCATGGCCGAGCCGATCTGAAAACTGCCGAGGCGCAAGCTGCGCCAGATTGTGAATTGCTTTTCCTGTTGCATGTCCGAAGGAACTCCGTTGAGCGATGAAGTTTGAATGGGATTGTAACCAATAACAGAAAAAATGTACAATTACCTAGCTTTACATAGATTTACACAGATTCTCCCTGTAGCGCAATCTTTTAGATTGCGGGCCAACCTGTAGCGCAAGCTGTCAGCTTGCCTCCCCCCTCTTCGCAACCTGAAAGGTTGCGCCACACGGGGACAGCTTGCCTCCCCCCTCTTCGCAACCTGAAAGGTTGCGCCACACGGGGACAGCTTGCCTCCCCCCTCTTCGCAACCTGAAAGGCTCACTACCTATCACTTTGATAGGTAAAAGAAAAGACTGGGCGCAAATCCTTGATATGATTGATTTGTCGAAAAACCCAATCAAGGAGTTAAACATGCATCCCAGTCTTCAACTTTATAATAGTCTC
>JAGOZU010000138.1 GCA_018058545.1 Promineifilum sp.
CAACAAGACAATTTTATATATTGTCACACCCGGTCGCGCCTCCGGCAAGGAATCATCAGGTGAACGGGTCTTTTGGCAGTGAAAGGTCTATACTGGTTCTCATCCGGCTCAGAGGCGAGGAAATATTATGCAGGTTAGCGGTATATCATCACTCTTGGTCATTGTTGGTTTTATCCCCTGCGTCGTCGTGCCGCTTTTGGTATTCGCCTATCTTTTCATTCGCGAGCGACGCAAGTAAGCCGGTTTAGCCTCGCGTGATATGGCGTTAATGCGGATTAAATTTCCCGGATGATACGATTTATTTCAGATATTAGATTGTCGACGGCGGTATTGCTGTTGCTGCTCGTTTTGACTAATTGTATCGCGTCTCCGGCGGCGATCAGGCCGATGGGGACGGAGTCCCCGATACTGGCTGAAGCGACAGCAGTTGTGACGCCGCCTGTGGTAGCGACCACGCCCAAGTTGCTGATACCCTCAGTAACTCCCACGGAGTCCCCGACGGCCGCGGTTACGGCAACGGTAACACACACGCCTACGCCGACGATCACGCCTGCTCCGGAGCATCCTTTAATGATCGAAGTCATGCGGCGGCGGGAATATGATGCCGAGCCGTTGATCCTTGAGACGATTCTGGAGACGGGCGAGAACTATAGCCGATACATCGCCGCCTATGAGTCGGAGGGCAATACTATCTTCGGCCTCCTGACTATCCCGCTGGGTAACCCCCCACCGACGGGCTGGCCGGTCATTATCTTCAATCATGGATATATCCCCCCTGACGAATATCGTACCACTTTACGGTACGTGGAGTATGTGGATTATCTGGCTCGCAGTGGCTACATTGTCTTTCGCCCCGATTATCGCGGCCATGGCGACTCAGAAGGAGAGGCCCGGGGGGCCTATGGCAGCCCCGACTATACTGTTGATGTACTGAATGCCATGGCGGCCGTTGCCGCGCGTCCCGAAGCCGATCCTGACCGGATCGGTATGTGGGGCCATTCGATGGGCGGCTATATCACCCTGCGGGCAATGGTCGTTTCCGATCAAATCAAGGCCGGGGTCATTTGGGGCGGTGTCGTGGGCGATTACCCTGATTTGTTTAACCGTGTGGGGGCTACAGCTACGGCTATTGCAGCCGGGATAGAAGAGCCTACAGCCGAAGCCTCTCCTTTGCCTTCTACCACGCCTTTCCCGCCCCGACTGGGTCGCTGGCGTAGTGAATTATTCGACACTTACGGGTCACCGGAAGATAATCCCGCCTTCTGGGCGTCGATCTCAGCTAACGCCTTCCTGACGGATCTCTCCGGGCCGTTGCAGATTCATCACGCCACGGCCGACAAGACCGTTCCCGCGGCCGCATCGACATTGCTGCAAGCCGAATTGGAAGCCGCCGGGCAGTATTCCGAGTTATATCTATATGAAAATGATAACCACAATATCGCCGTCAACTTTTACACGGCTATGAATCGTACGCTGGACTTTTTTGATCGGTTTGTGAAGGACGCTCCGTAGCCAGATGAGGTGCCGGTGTTACTCGTGCCTCGTCGGAATCTTGGCTATACTTCGGCCATACTTCGATCCGAAACAGTGAGGAATTACCATGAGCGGTACATTTGACGTAATCATCATCGGTGGAGGCATCAACGGCTGCTCCACCGCTCTCGAACTCGCCCGACGTGGGGTCAAGGTCGCCCTGATAGAGAAGGATAACATTGGCGACGGCCCCACCGGCAAATCTTCGGCCATCATCCGCCAACACTATTCCAACGAATTGACGGCTCGCATGGCTCTCTATAGCCTGAAGGTTTTCGCCGACTTTGAGGAATGCGTCGGCGGCGAGTGCGGCTTCCGCCAAACCGGTTTCGTAGCCCTCGTCTCGGCCGAAAACCGCGCCGGCCTGGAGGCTAATGTGAAGATGCAGCAAGGTGTGGGCATCAACACCGAGATGCTCTCGCTTGAATCGGTGCGCGAGATCATGCCCGGTCTGGCGACGGCCGACCTCATGGCGGCGGCCTGGGAGGAAGACAGTGGCTACGCCGATCCCTATCTGACGGTGAATGCCTATGCTGCCGCCGCCAAACTGGCCGGAGCCAAGATATTCACCAATACTGCTGTCACCGGCATCACCCAGGTCGGCGGCCGCATCACCGGGGTCGAGACGACTGCCGGTCGTTTCAGCGCGCCGGTCGTCGTCAACTGTGCCGGGCCTTGGGGGGCACGAGTGGCTCGTATGGCCGGGCTGGAAATCCCGGTCAGCGCTTGTCGCGTCCAGATCTCGCTGTTCAAGCGGCCGAAAGGCGAGGAGGCCGTCCACCCTGTGGTCATTGATTTCGTCAACGCTGCGTATTTTCGCAGTGAGACCGGCGGCCTGACGTTGGTCGGACTGGTTGACCCAGCTGAGGCCGACGCCGTCGTCGACCCCGATCGTTATAAGGAGAGCGTGGATACCGAGTTCATTCTGGACACCGGCGAGCGGCTCATCCGCCGCTATCCGGCCATGGAGCAGAGTGATAGCGCGGGCGGTTATTCGGCCCTTTATGATGTCTCGCCCGACTGGCACGTCATCGCCGATGAGGCTGTGCCGGGCAGCGGATTCTTCATCTGCTGTGGCTCCAGCGGTCACGGTTTCAAGCTCGGCCCGGCAACCGGCCGTATGATGGCTGAGCGCGTGTTGGGTCAATCCGATCCGTTGTTCGATACCAACTTGTTCAGATTGAGTCGCTTTGCCGAAGGCGATCCTGTTCGCGGCAAGTACGAATACAGCATTGCCGGCTAGGGAGTCGCATTGACACCGATCGGCAAAACGCCTATAGTTGGGACAATATAGAACAAATTTTCAACGAACCGGTCTCTATCTGTGCCGGATAAATGACGCCGCCTATGGAAGTCGGACTGATCAAACAAGTAAATATCGACCAGGAGATGCGCGAGTCTTATCTGAGCTATGCTATGAGCGTCATCGTCTCGCGCGCCTTGCCCGATGCCCGAGATGGTCTCAAGCCTGTTCAGCGCCGTATCCTCTACGCGATGTATGATATGGGCTTGCGGCCCGACCAGCCATATCGAAAGTCGGCCAGAGTGGTCGGCGAGGTGCTGGGCAAGTATCACCCCCACGGCGATCAATCGGTCTACGAGGCGATGGTACGCATGGCCCAGGATTTCTCCATGCGCTACATGCTTGTGGATGGGCAGGGCAATTTCGGTTCCATCGATGGTGATGCCGCGGCCGCCATGCGTTATACCGAAGCTCGCATGTCTCAAATGGGCTTCGACCTGCTGGAAGATATCGATAAGGAAACAGTTGATTTCACACCCAACTTCGATGACTCTCTCAAAGAGCCAAGCGTCCTTCCTGCCACCATCCCCAATCTACTGATCAATGGTTCGTCGGGAATTGCCGTGGGTATGGCGACCAGCATCCCGCCTCATAATCTGTCCGAGGTCATTGCAGCGCTGGTCTACATGCTTGATAACTGGAAGAATCTGGATGACATCTCCGTGTCCGACCTGATGCGCTTTATCCTGGGGCCGGATTTTCCGACGGGAGGCCTGATCGCTCGCCGGCGAGGGGATGAGGACGAGACGGATGCCATCGCCAGCGCCTATGCCACCGGGCGAGGCAGGATCGTCGTTCGCGCGCGGGCCCACATCGAGCAGATGGGACGCAATAAATCACGCATCATCATCACTGAAATACCCTATCAGGTGAACAAGACTAATCTGATGGGGCGCATCGCCGATCTGCATCGTGACGGCAAGATCGAGGGTCTCACGGACCTTCGCGATGAGTCCGACCGGCGGGGTTTGCGGATCATCATCGAGACGACTCGTACCGTCGATGCCGAAGAAGTTCTGGCTGACCTGTTCCGGTTGACGCCGCTTCAGTCGACGTTTAGCATCTCACTGCTGGCTCTGGTCAACCACGAGCCGCGTGTGTTGACGCTGAAGCAAGCGTTGCGTCACTATCTGGAGCATCGTCTGGAGGTTGTTCGCCGACGAAGTGAATATGATCTGGCTCGAGCGCTCGTTCGTGCCCATATCCTGGAGGGCTTGCTCAAGGCGCTCGATCACCTTGATGAAGTGATCGACCTGATTCGCCGCTCTCGTTCGGCTGACACGGCCAAGACCAATCTCATTGATCGCTTTAAGCTCACTGAGATACAGGCCCAGGCCATTCTTGATATGCAGCTTCGCCGTTTGGCCGGTCTGGAGCGCAAGAAGATCCAGGACGAATACAAGGAAAAGCTGGCCCTCATCAAGGAGCTTGAGCGGTTGTTGGCTCGGCCCGAATTGATGCGTGAACAGATTAAGAAGGAGTTACAAGAAGTAAGCGAGCGTTTTGGCGACAAGCGCCGGACGCAGATCGTCGATTCTGTCGATGGCGGCGTGCTTACGAGTGCCGGCTTGTTACCCGATGAGCAAGGCTGGATCATGATTGGCGAGAAGGGCACTATCGGCCGCGCCGCCGGCTCCTCCTTGCCAGCGATGGCTCGCAAGCCATTGGAACAGCCGGTTGCCCTCCTGAGGGCGGGTACGCGAGACACCCTGTACCTTGTCTCTGCCTCGGGGCGCGCAGTCGGGCTGCCGGTCCATCGCATCCCGGAGGCAGAAACGATAGGAAACGGTGCTCTGTGGTCTAATCTGACATCGATCGGCCGTTCTGATCTCCCGACAGCCGCTTTTGTCCTATCGGCCGATGGCTCGCGCGAGGGGTATCTCTTTCTGACGACTCTGGCCGGCGTTGTGAAGCGCGTGCGGCTGGAGGATTTGCCTGGGGTGACGGCCGAACCTTTCACGGTGATCAACGTCGCCGATGATGATGCGCTCGGCTGGGCGAGGATCACTGGAGGCGATCAGGAGGTGCTCCTGGCGACGTCAAGCGGTCAGGCGATTCGTTTCCGAGAGGATACTGTCCGCCCGATGGGCTTGCCCGCGTCCGGTGTTCTGGGAATCAAACTGGACAATGACGCCGACGGCGTGATAAGCATGGATGTCGTTATCCCGGATGGCTTTGTCTGGAGTATTACTGACAACGGTCTGGCTAAGGCGACGCCCATTGACGATTATCCGCTGCAAAACCGCTACGGCCAGGGAGTCATCAATATGCGACTGCCGAAAGACGCTGCCGAGGTTGTCGCGTCCACAATGATGGCGAAAGGCGCGACGCTGATCGTCACAACGAGCGGCGGCGTCACCAAGCGAGTGGGTCTTAGTGACACAACGGTTGGCTCGCGCAGCGTGCGGCCGCAGTCCGTCATGACCTTGGCGGCCAAGAGTCGAGTCAGTGGCGTTGTCCAGCCGGTAACAGAAGTATTTTCCATAAAAAATGAGAGCGCTTCCGAGCCACGAAAGAAGCGCAGCAAGTCTGAAAATGCCAAGGTTGAGTTTGGAGAAAAGAGATGAACTTTCGAGATCGTTGGGAAGAGGATGAACAAGGTCGGCGCTTCGTCTTTACGGTGGAGATGCAACGCCGCCTGAGCCAGGCTGGATTGCCGCTCGCGCCGTCGGCGCTGGCTGAACTGGAAAAATTGCCTGGCGGCGGCCGATCGCAACGCGCTGAACGACCAAGCCATGAGGATCGCTACGAAAGGCGGGAATCGCCCCCACAGCGGCAAGACGATTCACAGCCTCATTATCGCCAGGCGCAGTCGCGCGAGCCGGAGGTCGTCGGTCCGGAGACCATACAGATCGATCCCATGACTGGCAAGTACATCGGCCGCATCAAATGGTACAACGCCAAGAAAGGCTACGGCTTCATCGTTCGTGGCGCGGGAGAGGAGATCTTCTTTCACAAGTCGGCCACGGTCGGCGAAGTAGAGGAGTATGAGGAAGGGCAGTGGATTCTCTACGATGTAGAGACGACGAACAAAGGGCCTGAAGCCACCGACATCGAACCCTTCGCTGGGGAAGCTGCCGAATAATCGGCCCGATGGAATAACATTGAATGGGTGTGACGAATGGAGCGACACACCCATTAGATTGTAACTACTCTTTTGCGGCGCCACTGCCGTGAACTAAACGCGGGTCCAGAGCGTCCCGCAAGCCGTCGCCCAGCAGATTGAAGGCCAGTACGGTGACCATGATCGCCAGACCGGGGAAGAAGACCAGGTGAGGCGCGCTGAAGACCTGATTACGCTCGATCGCCAGCATGGAACCCCATTCGGGGGTAGGGGGTTGAGCGCCCAGGCCGATGAAGGACAAAGCGGCCGTGTCCAGAATGGCCGTGGCGATGCCCAGTGTGGCGACGACGATGAGCGGGGGTAGCGAGTTGGGCAGAATGCGGCCGAAGAGAATCTGCCAGTTGCTCGCCCCCAGCGCGCGCGAAGCCTCGATGAAATCCATCTCACGCACGGACAACACGCTGGCGCGCGTCACGCGGGCGTAAATTGGGATACTGATGATGGCGATAGCCAGCATGGCGTTCGTCAGGCCGGGGCCTAGAACGCTGACGATGGCGATGGCCAACAGCAGGAAGGGGAAAGCCAACACGACATCGAGGACTCGCATGATCAGGTTATCGACAAGTCCGCCGAAGTAGCCGGAGATCGCCCCCAGTAATGTTCCCACGATAACGGCGAAGCTCACCGTCAGAAGGCCGACATAGAGCGAAACCCGCGTCCCGTAGATAATACGGCTGAACTGATCGCGCACATTGCCGTCGATGCCCATGATATGCTGTGGTTGGTCGGCGGGACACCCCAGAAGGTGGATGCAAGGAGCGGCACGTTTTTTCACATTTTCCACACCGATGAGGACCTTCTCGGGGTCATAAGGGGCGATGAATGGAGCAAAGATAGCGCTGAACAAAAGCAAACCGAGGAGAATCAAGCCTATCACGGCTGATCGCTGTCGGAACAGGCGGCGCAGGGTCAACCGCCACAGACTGTTGGCGCGATAATCGCCGATGTTCGCGTCGGCCGCATCATCGAGCGGCGGCAGTTTGGCGACGGTCGTCGCTGGTTCAGTAGCAGGTACCATGGTTTTTAATCCAGTTGAATGCGCGGGTCCAGAACAGCATAGGATAGATCGACGATCAGGTTGACGGCGACATAGCCGATGGCGATGACGACGACGAATCCCTGGATGATCGGGTAGTCCCG
>JAGOZU010000058.1 GCA_018058545.1 Promineifilum sp.
GGGCGACGTTTTCGTGCGCAGTGAATTCATGAACGAGAACCGCCGGCGCCTGATGCAGGTCCGCGCCCGTCGCGATGCGCTCTATCAGGACCTGTTTGGCGGGCTTGATGAGGCTCAGGAGCGTTCGGGGCTGGCCCAACTCATCCGGCAGTACAAACCCGATGTCATTGTCGATTGCATCAACAGCGCCACGGCCATCAGTTATCAGGAGATCGAGAGCCTGAGCAAGCAGACCCATGACCTGCTGGCCCAAATCGACCAGCTTGTGGATCATCAGGACTTGCAGGGGCTTTCCGACCTCGGCCGTCAACTGGAACAGAGCATGAGCGCGCTGCTCATCTCCCAATCGTTGCCGCAACTCATTCGCCATGTCCAGATCATCCATCGGGCCATGTCGGAGAGCGGCACGCGCCTTTACCTGAAAGTGGGCACAACCGGCACGGGGGGTATGGGTCTCAACATCCCCTACACCCACAGCGAGGACCGACCCAGCTTCAAGCTGATGAGCAAGGCGGCCGTGGCCTTCGCCCACACTGGTCTGATGTTTCTGATGGCGCGCACGCCTAATGGCCCGCTGGTAAAAGAGCTTAAGCCGGGAGCCATGATCGGGTATCGGCGTATCGCCCACAAGACGGTCAAGCAGCGCGGGCGGCCGTTGTTCCGCTATCAGAGCCAGGAGTACGCGCTTGAAGGCCGCCTGTTGTTGCGCGGCGACGAAAACACCTACGAGCGGCTCGGCAAGCTCCAGATGGCCGGCGTGGATACAGGTGAAAACGGCTTCTTTGCTCGCGGCGAGTTCGAAACCATCACCCATACCGACCAGATGGAGTTCATCACCCCGGAGGAGATCGCCCAGCAGGCGGTGCTGGAGATCAAGGGCAGCAACACTGGCTATGACGTCATCGCTGGCATCGACAGCAGCATCCTGAATCCCAGCTACCGGGCCGGTGTGTTGCGACGGGCGGCACTGGACAAGATGGCCCGACTCGAGGAAGAGACTGAAAGCCACAGCGTAGCCCTGGGGCAGCTTGGCCCTCCGGAACTGTCCAAGCTTCTCTTTGAAGCCCACATGCTAAAACTCAATTATCAGACGCTGGAGCGCGTACTGGAGACGTCGCCGGCCGAGATCGCCGAGACGCTCTACCGTTTTGTTCAGGAAGATGAGACCCTGCGGACGACGATCATCTCCATTGGCTTGCCCATCCTGACTCCGGATGGCGTCCGCTTGCTGCGTGGGCCGCGCCTCAATATACCCGAAAGTATCTATCGGGAGGTGGAGGCCGGGCCGGAGCAGATCGACGCCTGGGCCGTCAAGGGCTGGGTGGATTTGCGGCCGTCCAATTTCCAGGCCTGGCACCAACGCATCGAGCGCATCTTGCGCACCAAGCACATGCTCCACACCCGCGGTACGTCATCCGTCACGGTCAAGACCTATCTCCCCGAGACTATCGAGATCGGGGCCGTTGTGGCCTGGATCTTCAATAATGAGGATGGCGGATACCGGATCAAGTAAATAGCGAGAACTAAACCGGATCCCGCCGAACCTCTGCACTTGTGCGGGGTGTTATGCTTGACAATTAACACGGCTGGGCTAGTATAAACTCCGCAAGGAAGTTATTTTACCCTCAACAGGTCACTGCAACGACGGTTACGACCCGCTGAAATACCACCAGAGTTACCATATGCAACCATCTAAAGATTTCTCCGGACTGACTATGCCCGTCTTCACGGCATTTGGCTGGGCGGGGGAAGAAAATGCTCTTAAATACGCCCTGGCCCAAATGCAGGCCTTCATCGATCTGCTCTATTTGCGCCTTCCCGCCGATGTCCGCGGCGAGTTTATGACCCATGGCCTGAGCCGGGAAAACCAGAATGTCTATCTGGCCACGGGGGAAAGTTACGACTCGGACGCTCATATCGCCTTCAATGCCCGGCCGATGAGCCTGGAGATTCAATTGGGCATCACCGGCCGTAACCTGCTGGCCAAGGGGCTTGAGGCGGTAAACAAGGACATCGCCGCCGCCCATCATGTTTTCGCCCAGCTCGATCCAAACTGGGCGTTGCGCGTGCAACAGATGCAAGTGGACTCGGAGACGGGCGAGCGCGCCCATCATTTGGATCTGTTCAAGGAAAGCGTCAACAACCTCGGCGTGGAGCATGCTCGTGAGATCTTTGAGCGGGCCGCCTATCTGAACGAGGAAGACAAGTGGGCCACCCCGGTGTATCTGAGCCTGCGCATGCCGTCGGAGCGTGTGGCGGCCATGGGGTATACCATCATCGATATCGCGGCCGATCTGGTTTCCACGCTGATGCCCGTCCTGCAGCTTTTCACCGGCAAGAAGCCGAAAAAGGTTCGCGCTGCCCGCCCTTCGACCAAAGCATCGCGAAAAGTCGAGGCGACCGATGAGGCCCCCGTCGGAGAGACAGCCATCACAGGCAGCATCAAGTCGATGGCCGACAGCTTTAATTATGTCGCCGAGTTGAAGCCGCTGCATATCCGGCGCGGCTTCATCAATCTGACCCCGGCCCATTGGCCATTCTTTGCCACCAGCAATCGCACGGAGACTCGCAACGTCACGATCGTGTTCGGCAGCCGGCAGGACAAGAACAGCAGTGTGTGGCGATTGCAGCCGGACGAACAGGCGCGCATCGTGCTTGGCCCGCAAGTGCACGAATGGCTCGAAGAGAACTTCGCCAACAGCGAAACGATCCGCGTGTCGGCGCGACGTCTGGATAACGACGAGATCAGAATAACCCTCGACGCGCACGACTAATTCAGTCCTCATCGCCCCGATATATCTCATGGCGCGCACAAAAATCGTCGCAACCATCGGCCCAGGCTCGGCAAATCCGGAGACGATTCGTCGCATGTTGGCGGCGGGCATGACCGTCGCCCGCATCAATTTTTCGCACGGCGATCACGCCGGACACACGCAGACCATCAACATGTTGCGGGACGTGGCTCGCGAGGAAGGCAAGGTCCTGGCCATTCTGGGCGATCTGCAAGGACCAAAGCTGCGACTGGGGCATGTCAAGGCCGGCGGTATGATGCTGTCGCCGGGCGACGAGGTGGTGCTGACGCCGCGCCCCGGCCAGCCGGCGATGATCCACCTGCCGCATCCTGATCTGATTGCCGCGGCCGTTCCCGGCAGTCGCCTGGTCATCGGCGACGGCGAGGTCGAGTTCACCGTGGCCGAGAAACGGGACGACACCTTGCGCTGTCTCGTCACTGTCGGCGGCCTGCTCGAATCACGCAAGGGAGTGAATGCGCCGGGCGTCGATCTGCCCATCTCCTGCATGTCGGACAAGGATATCGTCGATCTGGGGCTGATCATCGACCTGGACCTCGACTACATCGCCCTGTCATTCGTCCGCACGGCGGCCGATATCCAGGAACTGCGCGACCTGATGAACCGCAAACCACGGCAGATTCCCATCATCGCCAAGATCGAGAAGAACGAGGCTATCGATAATCTGATCGCCATCCGTGACGCGGCCGACGGCCTGATGGTCGCGCGCGGCGATCTGGGCATTGAGATGCCGCCCCAGGAGCTGCCGCTGCTGCAAAAGCGCATCATCGCCGCCTGCAATGCCGTCGGCAAGCCGGTTATCACCGCCACGCAAATGCTGCAATCGATGGTGGAGCACCCCCGCCCCACGCGCGCCGAGGCCAGCGACGTGGCCAATGCCATCCTGGACGGAACCGACGCGGTGATGCTCTCCGGCGAGACGGCCACCGGCAAGTACCCGGTTGAATCGGTGCTGATGATGAAGCAGATCGCCGAGATCACCGAACAGGCCTTCCCGTATGAGCAATGGCGCGGCCGCCGCACGAATGACCCGGATTATGGCGCGGTGACCGAAGCGATTAGCGAGGCCAGCTGTAACATCGCCGAGGAGGTCAACGCGGTGGCCATCGCCAGCGCCACCATGAGCGGCTATACCGCGCAACAGATCTCCCGCTATCGGCCGCGAATCCCCATTTTGGCCATCTCGCCATCGGCCCACACCCAGCGCAAGCTGGCCCTGGTGTGGGGCGTCGACACGCTGCTGGTGCCCGATTTCTTCGATACGGACTCGATGCTGGAGGAGACGGCCGAGGCGTTGCGCAATAACGGGTTTGAAACCGGGCAGCGCGTGGTTATCACCGCCGGCGTCCCCTTCCGCATATCGGGTCATACCAACATCCTCAAGGTTCACGTCATTTAGGCTGGAGCCGGAGCCACATTGCCCGACGCAACCTGGCTGACCGCCACTCGCCCGCTTATTATCGGCCATCGAGGAGCCAGCGCCGACGCGCCGGAGAATACCCTGGCCGCGTTCGCACTGGCGCTGGAACAGAACGCCGACGGGATCGAGTTTGACGTCCAACTCAGCGCCGACGGCGTGCCGGTCGTCATCCATGACAGCACCGTCGATCGCACCACCGACGGGGAGGGGCGCGTCGCCGATCTGTCACTGGCTGAATTACGCCGGCTGACCATTCCCGGCGGCCACGCCATCCCGACACTGGACGAAGTGTTCAGGATGTTCGGGCGCGACACGCTCTACAATGTGGAGTTGAAGGGGCTGTCCGTCCATGATGGCGGGCTGGCGGCGGCCGTGGCTGATGAAATTGACAAGCATCAGGTGGCTGAACGGGTGATCATTTCTTCGTTCAGTCCGTTTTTCGTGCGCGCGGCCCGGCAACATCTGCCTCGCGCTGTTCCCGTGGCCCACCTGCGCGAGCGCCGATCGACGCGCCTGTTCCATCGTTTCGTTCGCGCCGAGGCCGACCACCCCCTCCACACGCTGGTCGATGAACCGCTGATGCAGTGGTCTCGGCGCGAAGGTCTGCGGGTCAACGTATGGACGGTGGATGATCCGGCCGAGGCGCAACGGTTGCTCCGGCTGGGCGTGCATGGCATCATCACTAACCGGCCGGGCGTGTTGCGACAATCATTGGCTCAAATGGATATTTAAGGCATCCTATTATTTGCAAAGCCGAACGTTAAACAGGAAGGAGAGGCCATCATGCGCGTCAAAGTCATCCTGAATCCATATGCCAATCGTTGGGGTGCAAAGGGACAGGCTCAGGCCACGGCCGAGGCCTTCCGCGCCGCCGGTGTTGAGTGCGATCTCGTCATCACCGAAACGGCCGGTCAGGGCACACCTCTGGCCGAGGCGGCCGCGCGCGAGGGGTTCGACGCCGTTATTGCCGCCGGTGGCGACGGCACGATCAACGAAGTCATCAACGGTGTCATCCGGGCCGCCGGCGACGGCCCGACGGTGCCATTCGGCATCATGCCCCTGGGGACGGCCAACGACTTCAACCTGATGGCCGGACTGCCGAATACCATTGAGGACAGCGTTCGCGTTATTGCGGGCGGCCGCACGCGCCGGATCGATGCCGGGCAGGTGGAGGCATCGACACCGGAGGCGACCATCATCCGCTACTTCATCAACAACAGCGCCGCGGCGATGGAGCCGATGGTCACGATAGAGAATATCAAGATGACCCGACTATCGGGCGAGATCCGCTATATCGTCGCCCTGCTGCGCGCTCTGGCGAGGCTGAAGCCATGGTCGATGAAACTGACCTGGGACGGCGGCGGTTATGAGGGGCCAACCTATCTGCTCTCGGTGTGCAATAGCCCGCGAACGGGCGGCTTCATGATGGCCCCCGGGGCAGTGCTCGATGACGGCCTGCTCGATATGGTTTTCGCGCCACAAGTATCCAAAGGGACGGTCATCGCCATTCTGCTCAAGCTCATGCGCGGCGAGCATATCCATCATCCGACCGTCACCTTCCGGCGAGTGACGGCGATCGATTTAACCAGCGTGCCGGGGACGCCGCTGCATAGCGACGGCGAACTGTTCACGGAGTCGGCCGATCGTGTCAGCTATCGCGTGCTGCCTGGTAAGGTGACGCTGCTGACACCTTGAGCGCCCAGTCTCTGAGTCTCCGCCCGCCAAGGCCGATTTATCCATCTCAGGTGGTTATCACACGCTGCGGTTTGACCAGACGGCGTTTCATTACGCGCTTCCTGAATCAAATCAGGAAGCCCGGTGAAACGTGCGATCGGTTGATCGGTTAACAGGGGTATGGGAGGGAAAATATGATTGCGCCCCCGCCATGCCGTGAATGTTCTATTGTGTGAACCTGCAATCGCAGGTGGGAATTTTGTCTCGAGGTACACTGCCTTGCCTTGCGGCTACTACATCCCCTCTTTCGTATCCCAATTCCCAAGGGACTCAAAGTGGCTCAACGCTAGAGACACTCTCGCACACAGCAGGGTTGACGTCATAGTAGCATAGACTGCCGGAGCGGGCAACAGGACTTTCCACACAAGGCGCGTTTGAGGTTTTGGTCGTCTGAATAGCCGCAGATGATGAAGTGCGCAGTCCCAAAAACTCTCTATAATGGGTATGGATAAAGAGTTTGGTCGTAAATCGAATCGTATTGACCCCGATCGACAGGAAGGAAAGAATGATGCGACGATTGGCTTTAATCATATTGTCAGGGATGACCATGCTTGTGGCGGCGATGCCTGTGGCGGCTCAGGGCGAGAACCCACTGGATCATGCCGTCCTGCTGGCGGGCACCGTCGGCTGGATCATGATCGGGCTGGCCCTGCTGCTGATGGTGTTCTTTGTGCTGTGGACACGCCGCGGACCGGGCTGAGCGCGGCGCCTCTCTGGCCCTCCTTTAATTTTTTCTCAGAAATTCGCAATTTTTCCGGGAATCATGCAGTATTGATAGAACAAACGGGCGAATCTAATGCCGCGCGAGCGGCCCGCCCCGAAATGGGCGTTAAACCCGGCAACGGGCCGTCGCCTTTGTTTTGCAAATCAATCAGCTCGCATAGGAGGTGCCGAGATGGCATATTCAGTCACAAACAGCAAGGGGAAGACCTACTTCCTCCATTCACGAACCGTTGAGTTGAAAGGCGGTCGTTCGCAAACCCTTTATTTCTTCGCCAAGGAGCCGGGCCAGGGCGCGTTGAACGCAGTACCGGCCGGGTACCAGGTGGCGGAATCGAAGAACGGATTGCCCGTTCTTAAGAAGAGCGGTTAAGCCATGAGAAAAGGCGGGGTCGAAATCGGCCCCGCCTTTTTTTGTTCAGCTATTTCGGACGAGCGTCCGCGACGGATACTCGCCCGTTATCGCGCGCGTCAGTCGCGCATCAATGGCCGCCCGGGGCCGCTTCGGGCATGTACACTTCGGGATCCCACTCCCCGGTCACGCGCAGGATGCCGGCCGCGCCCTTCTGGGTGCGATAGAGCGCGTGGTCGACGAGCAGATAATCACCCGGTTCGTCGAGGCCCAGCTCAATCGTGGACACGGAACCCGGCGGCACGTACCAGGTCTCTTCATTGACGGCATTGACATGATCCGGCGCGCCGGTAAAGACGCGATCGAATATCTCGCCGATGATGTGGAAGTTGGAGCCGACGTTAGGGCCGCCAACGCCGAAGAAGATGCGGATATTCTCACCGACCTCAGCCTCCAGCGGCTGGATCGTGGTCAGCGCGTTTACGTGGCCGTTGAAGGTGAAGTATTCCGGTTCCTCGGCCAGCGCCTTTTCGCTGCTGAAGAGCTGGTGCCCCTGAGTGCCACCGCGAGCGACCGTATACCATTCGCCCTGCATCACGTAGAACTCGCGGTCGACCGGCGGCAGGCCGCCGACCGGCTCCACCAGGATCGCGCCGTACATGCCCTGGGCGATGTGGTGCTGGGGTGGCGCGAAGGCGCAATGATAGACATAGACGCCGGGATTCAGCGCCTTGAAGGTGACCGTGGCCGACTCGCCGGGCATTACGTTGGTTACGTTGGCGCCGCCACCGGGGCCATTGACGGCATGGAGATCGATGTTATGTCCCACGGTGTTTTCCGCCGGGTTATCCAGCGTCAACTCTACCGTGTCGCCTACCATGACGCGCAGCATGGGGCCGGGCACTTTATTATCGAAAGTCCAGAAATCATAGGTCGTGCCGTCGGCTAATTGGGCCGTAACCTCATGGGCAGTCAGGGTTATCTTGACGGTCTCCGGCTCGGTACGGTTGAGCGGCGGCGGCAGGTCGGACGGGTCATGGGCCACGGTATCCACGTCGGTGGGGTGGGCCGGCTCAGGCGTCGCAGCCACGCCGACGCTGCTGACGGCCGCGGCCGCGGTAGCGGCCATGGCGTCCATATTGGCCTGCGAACTGGCGGACAAGGCGGCCATGTCGGCCTGTACTCTTGTGTACTGGACCAAACCATAACCGCCCAGCAATATACCGATTACCGCCAAAGCGATTGCAAGAATAGGATCCAAGCTTCGTTGATTCATCTGTATCACCTCTGATCAAATTTATCGCTTAAAAAGCGTATCATTGATATTGCAACAAACCCTTGAGATTGATCAAATCGATCCGCCCTTTACGGCGGCCCATTTATACATTAGTTTGAAAAAAACACCTATATAATAGATCACACCAATTTGGCGACTTGGCTATTCTTCATGACAGGAATCAGCGGCGGCGCGACGAGATCGTCTTGCAGGACAGGATCGTGGGATTTCCGAAATCGGCGATTAAAATTGGCCTGATTCCTCATCAAACGTTATAATTTTGCCCTGTTGAGTCCATCCGACTTTCCGTCGCAGATTTGGGCGCTTAGCTCAGTTGGTCAGAGCGCTTCGTTTACACCGAAGAAGTCGGGGGTTCGAGTCCCTCAGCGCCCATCTTGAGGCTATATGCCTCATCATTGTTGACTTGGGTTGTTTTGTTATAATTCGCGCTCGTAACGAAAGATATCATGAGGCCTTCAAGCGGCCGCGCGGCGAACAGACACCAGGTTCGCGCCCGGTGCCAGCTTTGGAAGGCGTTATAAAAAGAGTCAGGAGAACAGCCAAATGGCCAGTCAAGCGGCAGCAGCAGACAGCGGAACGACAAACGCACCCGGCGGCATCAGCCGGCGTGAATTCCTCTATTACATCTGGGGGGCGTCGATCGCGCTGGTGACCTTGCAAGGCGCGGGGTTGCTCGTATGGTTCCTGATCCCCCGTTTCCGCGAGGGTGAATTCGGCGGAACCTTCACTATCAGTGTTAATGATGTGCCCGATATCAACACCACTCCGGTCAATTTCGCCGAGGGTCGGTTCTGGCTGGTTAATCTGGACAGCACCCAACCCAATGATTTAATGTATCAGGCCTCCGACGAGCCGAATCCGATCCAGGGTGTGGCTGCTATCTATAAGGTATGCACCCATCTGGGCTGCATCTATTCCTGGACGCCGACCAACAGCCGGTTTGAATGCCCCTGTCACGGCTCGAAATATCGGCTTGACGGCCGTCGGGTCGAGTCGCCGGCTCCACGCACGCTCGACCGTTTCCTCCTCCAGGCCATTGCCGACGACGAAACCACCGTTTTGGCCGAGGCCAGTCTGGTGAACAATTTTTACGATCCGTTGCCATTACCCAGCGGGACGGCTTTCGTTCGCGTGGATACCGGTAATCGCAAAAATGGCCCTTCGCAGCCGTTGCTGTGTGAGTTCCAGGGTAATTGTCCGTAGCCGGTGCGAGATCGCAATATTGATTTGCAGCGCACTCTGATTATTTGAGTTAATTAGTATCTAGGAGTTGTTATGACCACATTCGTCGAACAAGTCCGCGAAATGGGGATCAAGCGAGCTGTCGTCACGAAGGCTGATGAGGCTGTCGAACGCCTCACCGCCGGAATGAACATCACCGACATTCGGGCGGCCCTTCGCGGCGACGAACCGCGCCGGCCGAACCCGCGTTTACGGCCGCACGCCGACGGTTTCTGGCTGCACATTCGCCCCAGCTTTTATCACACCGGCGTCACCAACATCTATCCCACCTTCCGGTTGGGCTGGTTGGCGACCTTTATGCTGGTCTGGGAGACGGTCACCGGCCTCATCCTGATGATCCCCTACACCCCAAGCCCGCTGGTGGCCTACACCAACATGTGGGAAATCCTGGGCAATATTCCCCTGGGCCAATTGTTCCGCAATATGCATCGCCTGGGCGCGGAAGTGATGGTGCTGGTGGTCGCCATGCACATGCTTAGGACGTTTATCACCGGCAGCTATAAAAAGCCGCGCCAGTTCACTTGGGTGACCGGCATGTTGCTGTTGCTGTTCACGATCTTCCTGAGCTTTAGCGGCTATTTGTTGCCCTGGGACCAGCTGGCCTATTGGGCTTTGACAGTGTTCATCAGCGGTGGCGCGGCCGCCCCGGCTCCGGCCTTCATCAATGATAACATCCTGCTCATTCTGCAGGGCGGTCCGGCCTTGGGCGCCAGTGGACTTTTGCGGTGGTATCTGCTGCACGTCCTGTTGTTGCCCCTCCTGGCCGGCATCTTCTTCTTTGTCCACTACTACAAGGTCGTGCTTTACGGCATCTCGTTGCCCCCCGGCCGCGAGGAGATCGGCGAGGACACTGCCAAGCGGGTTCCGCGCGATGAGCGCACCTACTTCACCCCCGATATCCTGACCAGCGAGTTGATGTGGTCGGCCCTGGTCACGCTGTTTCTGGTGGCCGGAGCGCTGTGGTTGTGGGATGCCCCTCTGGAAACCCACGCCGACCCGGTCGTCACGCCGCTTCACGTCGTCGCGCCGTGGTATTTGTCCTGGTCGCAGGGCTGGCTGAAGCTGGCCGACAAGACTCTGGTCGTCGGGTTCATCCCCTTGCTGTTGGTGGCGTTTATCGTCATGCCCTACATCGAAGTCGGCAAGAGCCGTCGCTATGCCGACCGTCGCGTGGGCCTGTCGGTGGCCTTCCTGTTCATCGCCTTGATGCTTGTATCCAACTGGATGGGTTCGCCGGAGTTTCGCGTGCAGTCGTCGCCCGACCGGGAAGTCAGTATCCAGTTGCTACCTGAAGAAGGCCCTGGTGGTTTGAAGGGTATCCCTTATGAGCAGTTGACGGAAGGCTCCTATACACCCGGGCAAGTGATTGACGGCAATCCGTTCCTGACCCGGGGGCTGGATCTCTTCCAGAGCGCCATGTATCAGCAGAGCTGCACGCTGGTGGGCAACCCGCAATGGCCCGAATGCAAGGTTAGTGTGTTGGAGAACGGCACGCGCCGCTTCAGCAACTTCTTCACCAACGACGCCATGCCTGACCCGGTTGCTCACCTCGAAATCGAGGAAATTCAACCGAACCTGAAGGAACTGACGCTGCACTACGAGATCACCGACCCGGATACCGGTCAGGTGAATACGACGGAATGGACCCGGCCGCGACATGCCTACTCCAATTACGAGGAAGAATGTCGCTTCCTGAACAAGCCCTGCGTGACCGACTGACGGTTGTCGCATTAGCCGATGAGATGAGCGAGGCCGGGTTTATCAAGCTCGGCCTCGCCACCACGAACGAGGAATGATGACCGATGCAGATTAAAATTGTCATTGGAACAGTCGCCTTTATGTTAACCATGATGATCCTGGGCTATTCGACCCTGCGCGAGCCGGCACGCATGGATCGGTTCACCAATGCCCAGTTGGGGCGCTCCATCGAAGCCGGATCGGAAGTGTTTACCAATAACTGCGCGACCTGCCATGGCGCGGACGCCACCGCGCAGCAGTGTTTTGACTCTGCCGGCAACCAGATCGCCTGCCAGGGCTTGCCGCTCAATTACAACGCTTTGCTGTGTGGCGATGTCTCGCAGCGCATGACGGATATGAGTTGGACCGGCACCAAGGCCAACTACATTCTGACGACCATCTCCGCCGGTCGCGGCGCCATGCCGACCTGGCTGGATCAGTTTGGCGGCCCGCTGCGGCCCGACCAGGTGCAGAACGTCGCCAATTTCGTGCTCAACTTCGAGAGCGAGACGCTTTGTGCCGCGCCGGTCGAAACCTACACGTGGCCTGAACTGGCGACGGACTTCCTGTCCGGCGCGGATGTGACCGGCCCCGGCGATCCGGCGCGCGGCAAGGACCTGTTCTCCGTCACCTATGGCTGCACGGCGTGTCACGGCATGCCCGACGGCTCCGTAGCCGCCGCCATCGGCCCGGCGCTGGATGATATTGAAACGGTTGGCGGCACGCAGGTTCCGGGTATGGACGCCCAACAGTTCGTCTACCACTCGATCCTGTATCCTAGTGACTTTATCGCGCCCGAGTGCCCGTCGGGGCCGTGTGCCGGGCCGCCCAGCGTCATGCCGGCCAACTTCGGCTCCCGCATGAGCGAGAACCCGCAGGACATGGCTGACATTCTGGCCTACCTGTTGGGCAACTAGAAACCCGATAGCCGCAAGCTAATGAAACAGCCCGCCCCGGTATCCCCAGGGCGGGCTGTTTTTTATTCGAAGAAGCGGCCGCGCGGCCGATTGATGGAGGGCGACTGTCGCCTTATCCGGCGGCGGGGTGATGGATGGGTGGCCGGGTTTTAATCTCCCTTGAGCTGCGACCCGCAATGGCGGCAGAACGTATCCCCGGCCTGGGCGGGCTTGCCGCATTGGTGACAATAGCGGGTCGCGCCGCCGGCGTTTTTGGCGGGCTTCGTTTTGGCCGGGCGGACGGGTTGCGGTTTGCGGGCTTTGGAGGCGGCGTGACCCTGTCGTCGGCCGAGATACCAGGCCCCGCCGATCAGGGCCAGAGCGGCGACGGCGGCGGCGACGAACCACAATGGGTCGATGCCTGCTGACGGAACGGTTGTCGTTTTCGTCACCGGCGCGGGTTCATCGCCAAGGGCAAACTCGGGCGACGGCGCCGACAGCACCGGCGCGGCCGCGGTGTAGGCTACGACGACGGTGAACAGTTCACCCGCGCCGACCGGCCGTGCCGGCAGGCTGTGGTAGGTGAGGCCATCGCCCCGTTCGGCGGCCGAGGAAGCGGCCGCGGGGGTGAGGCTGAAATCGGACGCCGCGATGGGCTGCTGCACGACGACGCTCATGTTGGCGACGGACAAGTCGGCCGCCTGCCAGTTGAAGGTGTAGGTGTATCGGTCTCCGTCCGCCTGGTAAGGATCATAATATTCCACGCGGAAGCGCAGGGAAGGTGTGGTGAGGGTCATCTGTCCGCCGATGACGGTGTAATCCACATCCGACATCAGCGCGCCGGTCGCATTGAAACTGGCCACGGCGTGGATCTCCGCGCCCGGCGGCACAGGAATGGTCAGAGTGGTCGGCAAGGGGGTGTTTTGGGGCAAGGTGCCGGTCATCAACACCAGCATGGACGGCCGATCGTAATCCGGCCACATTTCCACGGTCAGTGAATCAAGCTGGGTGGATTGGCTCTGGGCGGCCGCGGGCGATGCCGCCACCATGAAACCCGCGATCACAAGGATGATAGTCAACCAATTGAAGAAACGGATCAAGTTTTGCATAGGGGTAACAGAAAGATTGGAAGGTAAATAACAGACAGTCTTGTTCAGGCGTGGTCCCGCGCTCACGCGTGGCCTCGCAGCCGGATGCGGTTGGCGCGGCAATAGGGACATTCCAGCTCCATATAGTCGCGGCCGCACGTCCGGCAGGTGCGCACCTGCACGTCGCGCTCGTCGGCCAGCGAGCCGAGCACCAGCACCAGCTCTTCTCCGTCGTGAGCGTTGAGCCAGCTGACCAGGTCGTGGTCGCCGATCCGCCAGCGGCCGTCAGCTTCGCGATGGAGGATGCCGCTCATGACATCGAGATCCATCTCGTGCGCGGCCGCGGCCAGTTTGTGAATTGCGGCGCGTCTCATTTGTTTCATGGTTTCCCTCGCTCGCGCCGGCTTTCCCGACGCGCGGCCGGTAAGGTTTGACGCGGCCCAAGCTGAGGTCTATTATATCCGATGACGCAATTCTACAAGTGGAGGCTTTCCATGAACGACGGGATCGAACGATTGGCGGAAGACGCAGCTATTCTGGCGGCCATGGCCGAACAGATGCCGGAGTATCTCGATAGCGATACGATCTTTTGGCCGGCTCCTCGCGGGGGGATGCCTGCGCTGACCCTGGGTGGCTATCTGCTTCGTGAACATCGCTTGCTGACCCTGTCCGGTTTGCTCCCCCCCAGGGAGCGGGTGGAGGCGGGCGCGGCCGTGGCTCAATTCAACCAGGCGCTGGCCGGCCGCGTGGTTCGTTTCGAGAAGAAAGCCCAAGCCGAACTGGAAGCCCGGCTGCGACAATGGGAAGAGTCGCTCAAGGACATGGAGCGCGGTACTTTCGATTCCAGCAGCAATTACGCCAACGTTGTCGATGTGCGAGCCATCATCCAGGCCCTGGTCGATCGACTCAGCCAGCCGCCCTATCGAATCGCGGCGCGATCCGGGCAACACATGGCCGCCCTCGACACGCGACTCCGGAATCGTTTCGAGCACGGTGATTTTGTCTGGCCGGAAGAATGGACGCCTGCCTACCCCTCAACGGAGTATTGGTGGCTCTATGGCAAGCCCCGATATACGGAGAAAAGCGACAACAGTTGAGTGACCCTGTTGCGGCCGGCCGCGGCGGCGGTTGTCCGGTTCAGGGCGTGGTTCCCGCGACCACTTCAACCGAACCCAGGAGTTGTTCATCGCCCAGGCGGCCGCCGGTCGTCGGGTCGTACAGACCGGTGACCAGCCGGTAGTTGCCCGGTGGCGTATCGGTCGGGAGCGCGAAGGCGTGCTCATCGATCACCCACTCGCCCGTGACCCACCACGACGTCGGATACCAGCCTTCGAGCGGTGGACCGTCGGCCTGGGCGACGATCTGTCCGGCGTCGTCGCGCAAATGGAGGAAGACGGTGTAGTCGGTGGCGACGGCTTCGGCCGCGTACCATCGCAGCGTCACCGGATGACCTTCCCCGGCACGCCAGACAGGCACAAAATCCGCGCCCCCCAGCCGGATAGGGGCATCGCCCGGTGGCGGTTGTTCATTCATCGTCGCTGACCTTGATTCCAGCCATACCGCCCCGACAAAGGGCGGCAAGGGGTTCCCGGCCGGGTCCACGCCCGGCAACCGCACATCGATCGCGTCGTCAAGCAATCCGACGGATAGCCGATAGACCAGCGTCCGGGCCAGATCGGCCGGGATGGGGAGCTGAACAGTGTCGCAGAACACCACGCCCGGCTCCCAGATAGCGGTCGGATAGCTGCCCAGGCCGGGGAAGGTGTAGCGGTCGGCGACGACGGCCTCATGAGGGCCGACTGCCTGGAGATAGACGGTGTAGTTGGTGTCGGTGGCGCTCAGGGTGCGCCAACATATCTCGATTGGCAGGATGTCGCCGGCCGAAGCCGAGCGCGATGCCGGGGTGATGCTGAGCAACTCGGCCACGTCGCCGTAACGCCAGTCGAGCGATTCGCCCCGCGCGGCCACGGCGGCCTCATCCAGAAAACGGGGCATGGCATAGGCCGGGCGGATGAGCCAGAAGGGGGAGATGACCGCCAGAACGGCGGGCAGCAGCCACGCCCAACGGACCAGTCGCGGATGAAGCTCCCACAGCCCGGCGATGAGCAAGACGACGAAGGCTCCCAGCACGGGATAGAGCAGGCGGCCGTAGGTGGCCAGTATTTGTTGCTGCCAGATATAGAGCAACAGCAGATTGCCGGCCACGGCGCTCGCCATGAGAGTCAGCAGGATGGGCAGATGGGGTTCGGCCGCGGCCGCGTCTCTGCCGCCCGCCTGCATGCGGCGCGCGACGAGCAGTAGCAGACCGGCTCCCGCCAGCAGGATAAGTTTCGCGAATAACCCGTATACCCAGTCATGGGGCCGGATGTTGGCCAGGCCGAAGGCCGCCCAGAACGAGCGGAAAGTGTCGCGCCAGGCGAACAGGTTGGGCATGACCAGCCTGATCGGGCCACAGGTCGATAGCTCCTGATAGCAATGGGTATCCAGTCCCAGGAAGGAGCCGTAGAGCAGACGGGAACGCACGAACCACCACCCGGCCACGGCGGCGAAGCCCAGAGCCGCTCCCGAGGCGCAGATAAGGATGGGAGTTAAGGTCGATAGATGTATCCGTCCGGTGACCGCGTTCGCGTTCATTTGAGGTTGGCCCGACCGGATTGAGTCCCACAGGAGCCAGACGAAGCCCAGAGCGACGGGCAGGCCGATGACGAGCGTGTTGACCTTGACCAGGGCCGCCAGCCCCAGGGCAGCGCCCAACCACAAGCCCGATTTGAAGTTGACGCCCGGCTCGACGGTAGCGGCGGTCATGATTCGGACCAGCATCCATAAGGCCAGCGCGCTGAAGGCCGCGGCCAGGATATCGTTGGAGACGTGGCTGCTATGGAACACCACTTGCGGGATGAAGGCGACGAACGCGGCCGCGGCCAGGGGCGCGCCCGGTCGGTCCGGGAAGATAGCGCGCGCCAGCCCGTAGATGCAGAGGATGAGGAGCACGCCCGATGCTACCGAGGCGATGCGGGCGAATCGGAGCGCCCGCCAGCCGCCGCCGGTATCGGCGGGGTAGTGGAGGGCGGTGTTTCGGTTGTCGGGAACCGTCGGGTTGAGATCATAACGGAAGTACGGGTTGGGGCGAAAAACGAGCGGCGGTTGCGTCCCAACCAGACGCGCCGGCAGCGATGCCAGCCAATAGTAGAGCGGTGGCTGTCCCGACTCCTGCCGGACGGAGCTATACCACCCAGCCTCGCCCTGAATGGGAAAGGTGCGTTGTTCGATCAGCCAGGTTACATAGGCGAAGTGCTCATATTCATCGGAGCCTTCCAGCGGCGGGATGGACCAGACGTAGATGGCGCACAGCAGGACGAAAGCGGCCAGTACGAGCCACAGAGGTTGGCGGACAAAACGCATAACTCGAATTGTACCCCCGACCGGCCGTCCGGGTATGATTAACGATCAATGCCAAATTGTCGCTGACAGGCTATAACAAGGGCAAATCATCAGGAGCTAATCCGTCTCGATCCTATGCGTCCGTTAGTTCACTCTCGCCTTGTGGCCCTCGTCGGGTTGTTTGTGGCCCTGTGCCTGGCCTACAATGTCGTGACGCCGCTGTACGAGGCGCCCGATGAGCGGGACCATGTGGATTACGCCGGCTGGCTTGCGGACGGCAACGGCTTTCCCCACCTTGTCGCCGATCGGGAGGAGGTCGGCGAAATCTGGCAGCCGCCGCTGTACTACGCGCTGGTGGCCGCGGTCATCGCGCCGCTCGAGCGCGCCGAACTGGACAGTATTGCGCCGCTGAGCGAGGATTGGCAGGCCGGGCTTAGCCGTCTGGCCCACTATCACACGGCGGCCGAGTCGTTTCCCTTTCGCGGCGCGGCCCTGACCGTTCATGTGGCGCGGCTCGTGTCGACCGCGCTGGGCCTGATCACCGTCCTGGCCGCGTATGCCATCGCCCGGCTCCTTTTTCCCGACGATAACTGCGCCCGCCGCTATGCCCTGGTGGCCGCGGCGCTGGTGGCGCTCAATCCCCAGTTCATCTTCATGAGCGCGGCCGTCAACAACGACAATCTCGTCATCGCCCTGTGCAGCGTGGCCATATGGCTGCTGGTCAGGGCGGTGATCAAGGGGCTGCCCGCCGACGGCCGCGCGCGAACCGGCTGGTTTGTGCTGCTGGGGCTGGTCTGGGGAGCAGCGGTGCTGGCCAAATTGACCGGGCTGACGCTGGGACTGGTCATCGGGCTGACGCTGCTCTATCTGGCCCGACGCGAGCGGTCGTGGCGGACGCTGCTGCTGGGCGGGGCGCTGACAGGTGGCACGATGCTGCTGACTTGCGGCTGGTGGTTCCTGCGCAGCTGGCAACTCTATGGCGACCCGCTGGCCTGGGATGAGATGCTGGCGGTCACCGGGGCCTTGGTGCGGCCGGAGCTGCTCCCCTGGCCCGACACACTACGCTATGCCACCTTCCTGCGGCAATCCTACTGGGCCGCCTTTGGCTATGGCGTGCTCGCGCCGGACAGCTTCTACCTGATGACGACGATCATCATGGCCGTGGCTCTGGTTGGCTTGATTGTATATCTGCTTCGCGCCCGACGGACAGAGGGTGGCCCGAGGCAGTTCACCTTCCTGATTCTGGCGATCTGGAGCCTGACGGTGTTCCTGCTCCTGCTGCGCTGGATGCGCCTGATCGATACCACCAATCAGGGGCGGCTGCTGTATCCGGCTATCGCCGCGCTGGGTGTGCTGGCGGCCGTGGGGCTGGCCATGTTCGACGGTCGCCGAAGCCGGGTGTCGACGACGGCCGTCGTCATTCTGGGCATGTGGGCCGCGGCCATGCCGGCGCTGGTCCTCCGCCCGGCCTTCGCCCAGCCGTTGCCTATCGCGCCGGAGGCCATCGCCCATCCGACCGACTTTCGCTTCGGCGAAGCCATCCGTCTGGTCGGCTACGAATTGTCCGCGGCGACGGAACCGGACCGGCCGCTGGAGTTGGCGCTGTATTGGCAAGCGACGGCGCCTGTCGGGGAGAGTTACGTGGTCGCCACGCGCATCCTCGATGCCGAGGGGCGGGTCGCCACCGGTGTGGACGAACTGCCCTTCGGCGGCCGCTATTCCACGGCCGTCTGGGAGCCGGGCAAGGTGTTTCGCGACTCGATCAGCCTGCCACCCGTATCGACTTTGGCCGCGCCGGGTTTGGGTTCGCTGCTGGTCATCGTCTATCCGCGCGGCGAGCCGGATGCTCCGCTGGCGGTGACCGTGGGCGATACGCCGGTGGGCAACGAGGCCTACGTCGCAAGGCTCAAGATCACGCCCTCCGTGCCCGTCACGCTGGAGCCGCCGAAAAAAGTCGACGCCTTGTTCGGCGGCCGCTTCCGCTTGTTGGGGTATGACAATGTGGCCGAGACGATGGAGCCGGGGTGGACGATCGCCCCGGAACTGCTCTGGCAAGCGGAGCGTCCCGATGGCCGCGACTATACTATCTTTGCCCACCTCATCGATGCGGAGGGGAGGCTGCTGGCGCAGGATGATGCGCCGCCGCAGCAAGGCCGTTACCCCACATCGATCTGGGAAGACGGGGAGCGCGTCGTCGATCTAAAATTCGTCAAGATACCGTACAATACGCCACCCGGCGAAGTCACTTTATGGGTGGGGGTGTATGATCCGGTCACCGGGGAGCGCCTGCCGGCCACGCGGGCGGACGGGAGCCGCTATGACAATGATGCCGTGCCCCTGATGTCAATTCGTATAGCCGAATGACCCTGGGACGACACCGATCTCCCTGTTCCAGCGGACAATCGGAAAAAGAGAGGTAATATGCGACGATTCATATCCTTTGGTTTGGCCGTTGTGATGGCGGTCAGCGTTATGATGGCCCTTGCCGGCCTCCCGGAGGTGTCCATCGCTTCGCCGGACCTTACCCCTACCCTGCCGCCCTTGATTTTGGCCCATTTGCCGGTCATCAACAAAGGGGCGACGCCAACACCGCCACCCACACCGCTTCCGCCACCCGATAGCCCCGCGGCCGTGGTCACCATCACCCGCCATAAGCCGATCAATGCCAGCACCTATAATCCTAACTCCTTTATCGTCGAAAACAGGTCGCAAAAAGGGGTGCGGCTGACCACGCTGCGTATCGATTTGAGCACGGCGGTTTTCCCAGATATGGTTTTTGATCCATACGGCAAGGCCGGCGACAAGGTTCCCAAAGATGTCACCGAAGATTCGAGGAAGAATATTTCGGGTTTTAAACACAAGTATGAGGCCCCTCATGATGACGGCTTTGATGTGCTGGTGCTCACCTTCGAGGGGTTCGATCGTGGCGGCTCATTTGGCTTTTCGGTCGATGTCGATCCGACGAGCATCCGGGGCGTCGACGCGCCCGGCCCGTTTGAGACCGGCAGCGTCGGCGGGCTGGAGCTGGTGGGCGCGACCATTACCGCCGTGTTTAGCGACGGCACGACGCTGACTAACCAGGTGTACCGGCTGGACGACCCCGGTAAAGCAGGTCCTTACCATAGCGGCGCGGTCGCCCACCTGCAGCCGGGACTGCCCGAGCGGCCGCAAATCATGATCCCCGGCGTCGCTGCGCCGTCGGTCGTGACCCAGTCCAGCCAGGCAGTTCGGGTCAGTGGTCCGGTCGGTCGGCCGGTGGTTGTCATGGTTGTGGAAGGGGGGCTGTTCACGGAAGGAGTTCCCGGCGGCGGCTTCGATTTGGACCCGTTTGAGGCCAATACGGCTCTGACTGTGCGCGAGTATCACGGCATTATCGGCCCGGCCGGGACGGTCGATATCCCCATCGTCCTGACCCATTCGGTGCAGGGCGTGGCGGGCGATGTGGGGATCAACTACATCACGGCCGTGTTCGACAATCATTATGGCACGAAGGGGCTGACAGCCGAGCCATTGGCGCTGCACCTGCAATAAATAGATGTCCGAAGGCGGCGTTTGCATTAAAATTCACGAATAGGCATAAAGCCTTTATAAACTCGCCGCGCCTCACCTGGCGCTTCGATTCACCCGGGGTCGCGGCCTTCCAAACAGGAGTTGTTCATGGGAGCCTTACTCACTCAAAACCGTCACCGGCTTTGGCCGGCTCTGGCTGTCATCATTTTGGCGATGGTGCTGCTCGCCGGCCGCGCGGCACGCGCTACGGACGGCCGCGCCGCAGCCGGAGTGGCCGTCGGCGGCAACGCGGACATCTATTTACCGCATGTCAGCATCCCCGCGCCGCCGCCACGACTCGAATTCGTCCCCTTTATTAAGCCGGAGGCTCCCGATACTGTGACGATCACAGCTATCACCCATGCCGGTGATGATCGCCTGTTCGTGGCAAATCGCGAGGGCAGGATCTGGATCGTCCTTCCCGACGGTACGGCTCTGCCGGAACCGTTTCTCACGATAGATAGTATACGTTTTGAGGACAATTTCGAGCAAGGGTTATTGGGCTTGGCCTTCCATCCCGATTATCCCACCACGCCCTACTTTTATGTGGTTTATACCGGCTCCTACGATCTCTTCGTCGCTCGCGGGCAGGTTGATCCCAACAACCCCAACAAGGCCTTGCCCATCCTCGAAAAGATGTTCGCCATGCGCAAGCCGAAAAATAATCCGGAGGACGAACACTCAGCCCTCAGCCCGGTCCATAACGCCGGCGATCTGAAGTTCGGCCCTGACGGCTATCTCTATATTCCCGTTGGCGACGGCGGTCCTGATCCCTATGGCCAACCTGTTGAGATACCTGGTGACCCCAATAACCACTCCCAGCGGCGGGATGTCCTGTTCGGTTCGATATTACGAATCGACCCCGACCCTAACCGGGGATTACCACCTGATTGCGGAGTCAAGAAG
>JAGOZU010000139.1 GCA_018058545.1 Promineifilum sp.
GCGTTTCAATGGTTCATCTTTTCCTTCGGCCTGGGCATTGCTTACGTAGTATATATCATCCGCCGGCTTAGGATGGAAAGCGCCGGGCACACGCAGACGACGCCTTAGCCATCGGCATGAGCCTGCAATGATAAACTACTCGCCCGAGGGTTGAAATCCGCCGATCACTCGATAGAATATCAACAGTTCGGGCGGCTGAATGTCCAGCCCCACTCATTCAAACCCATCATCATGACAGGTTGCACAACGGCATCGGGATAACCGACTCATGGGAACAACACGACGATTAAGTCAAGGCCTGATACCCTTCTTTCTGATATGGGCCATGCTCGTCGTCACCAGCATGGCCGTGCTCCAGGCCGATTTCATGGACGGTATGCACGTGCTGCCCATCGTCGCCACTCTGGCCCTGTTTTTGGGCTGGCTGTTGGCCAACAGCACCTTTTCTGATCGGACCGTCCATTTCTTTGCCTTGATCTACGGCTTGTTTTTTGTCTTTTTCCTGGTCGGCACGACCTTGCCCTACAACGAGCCGTGGCGGATGCGCGTGCTGGAGCTGGTCAACCGCCAGATCGATTGGCTGGGGAAAGCTTTCAGCGGCGGCATCAGCCGGGACGGCCTCATTTTTGTCATCCAGACGTCGGCCGTATTCTGGATATTGGGCCATCTTTCCGCCTGGTATACGTTCCGGCACCCACATGTGTGGCGGGTCGTCATTCCCACGGGCGTCGTCCTTCTCAGCGTCGTCTATTACTATAATGGCCCGCGGCCGCTGTTGCCCTACATGGCCATCTACATCCCTCTGGCCCTCATATTTGTGGCCGTCACCCATCTGAGGGCTGAAGAGAACGGCTGGCGGGCCGGTTCAGTGCGCTATGATCGCGGCATCCGGTTCGACTTTGTTCGATCCGGGTTTTTGGCGGCTCTTCTGGCCCTGGTATTGGCCTGGGGTTTGCCCAGCCTTTCGGCGAGTGCGTCTTTCAACGAGACCTTTTCCGGCGCGAGTGGGCCGTGGCGATCGTTTCAGGACACCTGGACGCGCCTGTTCTCCTCGTTGCGTTCCTATTCGGCGGGGGCGAGCGATCCCTACCAGGATACGCTTGTTCTGGGCGGACCGCGCACCGTCGGCAATTCGCTGGTGATGGACGTTCAGGTGGACAAGGAATTGCCTTACGGTGTGTACTGGCAGGCCGTCACGTATGACAAGTATGAGAACGGGGGATGGCATATCACCGGCAGTACCATCAGCGAGGAGCCTCACTACCCCGAGGATGGGCCGTTGAATGTGCCGTTTGCCAATGCGCGGACGGTCATCACCCAGACGGTGACGAATTATTTGCCCAATTCCAGTCTCATCTATGCCGCCCCGGGGGTGGTCACGGCCGACAGGCCCGTTCTGGTGGACGCCGTGTTCGATCCGGAGGGTCGAACGATCGTGACCTCCTTGCGCTCCCGCACCATCTTGCGGCAAGGCGATCAATATCAGGTCACTTCGCGCATCTCGCTGGCCAATGCCACAGACTTGCAAAAAGCCGGTGTCGATTACCCCGACTGGATCAGGGAGCGCTATCTGCAACTGCCCAATACGGTCACCCCAAGGACAATTGACCTGGCCGGCGATTTGACGGCCGGGTTATCAAACCCTTATGACAAGGCAATCGCCGTCCGGGATTATCTCCGGTCGAATATCAACTACAACGATCAGATCGATGCGCCTCCGGATGACGCAGAGCCGATCGACTTTATCGTATTTAATCTCAAGGAAGCGTATTGCACCTACTACGCTTCGGCGATGGCAGTGATGTTGCGCTCCCAGGGCATCCCCGCCCGGCTGGCCAGTGGTTACGCGCTGGGTGAATATGATGAACCATCTATGTCCTATCGCGTCCGCGCCATCAATGCCCATACCTGGGTTGAGGTGTACTTCACCGGGTACGGCTGGATACACTTCGAACCGACAACGTCCATTCCGGTCATGGAGCGGCCGACGTCGACCGCGAGCGGTCAAACCGCCGGTGGCGTCGATCCGGTCCTGTCCAATGCGGAGTTGTTCCCTCTCGATGACGAGGTCCTAAACGACAACGAACGCAGAGGCGGCCTGTTTGGGGAAGGGGCCACGGACGGCGGGCCTGTTCAGGGCCTGTTAGACGGCCGTTTGTCCTGGCCGCAGATCGCTGCCGGTGTTGTATTACTTGTCCTGGCGGCTGGGGCATTGTATGCCGGAAGCGCGTATAACCATCGTGTGGAAGGCGATGTCGATCGAAGCTATCTTCGATTGGGTGATTGGGCACGATGGCTGGGCACGCCCTGGCGCACGGTACAGACGCCATACGAGCAGGCGGATTCGCTGGCAGCCGAGGTGCCCGACGGCCAGGCTCCTGTCTATAACCTGACGCATCAATATGTCATTCAGCAATTCAGCCCGGCCAAATCGACCGGCGATAACTTTGATCCCCATCAGGAGTGGCGTGAGTTACGGCCGATATTGATCAAACGTCGCCTCAGGAAGTACTTCTCCCGGCCTAAAGGCAGAAAATAATTCGACGGCTCTCGCCATTATGCGGATCCCAATTGTGCTCCGGTTAGCAGGATAGATGCCCGCCGGGGGCGCTCTCTGTTATAATCCCCTCGTTCGCTGTCCTGTCCCAACGTTGTTCCCTGCTGCCCTGGGTGTGGCCGGGGTGGATGGCGTATCGGAATGATCAAGGTGGATAACGATCAACAGGCAATTCCAATAGACGACTCCGCCGATCTGGTTCAGCGGATCAAGGAGTGCCAGGACGCCCTTCTCGAACAACAGCGGGCTATGTTGCGCACGCCTCATGAGTTGGCGCGAGCGGCAGCCTTGCGCCATTCCGGCCAACTCGCCGGGCGGCTTGAGGAGTTGCGCGCGCAGGCCGAGAAGCTGAGTCGCGAATTCCAATCCCAGGCGGCCGAACAGGAACGACAACGCGCCTTGTATGCTGTCGGGGCGGCCATCAATTCCTCACTCGATCTCGATGTCGTCCTGCAGCAAGTGATGGACGCTATCGTGCGCCTGACCCAGGCGGAGCGGGCCATGTTGCTGTTGAAAAGCGACGGCGAGATGGAAGTCAAAATCGCCCGCAACCTGTCGCAAGAGACCCTGGACGATAGCGGTTCGCTCGAAATCAGCCGCAGCATCGTGCGCCAGGTGGCAGAGACCGGCGAGCCTGTTGTAACCCTCAACGCCCAGGAAGATGACCGCTTCTCGGCGCAGGACAGCATCGTCAGCTTTAAGTTGCGTTCCATCCTGTGTGCCCCGCTCATCCTGAAGGGCGAGACGATCGGCGTCATCTATGCCGACAATCGCGTCGCCAGCGGTATCTTCAGCGATGCCGACCGCGATTTGCTGGCGGCCTTTGCCGACCAGGCGGCCGTGGCCATCGACAATGCCCGCCTGTTCCATGAGGTCGTCGGGATGAAGCAGTTGATGGACAATGTATTCGCGTCCATCTCCAGTGGAGTCATCACGATTGACGAGCATAACCGGGTTTCACTCTATAACCGGGCGGCCGAGCATATCCTGGAGATTACACCCGGCGCGAGCCACACCGGTGAGGAGCCACTGTCCCTGGAGGGGCTGGGCATTTCCATCGATGCCCTCGTCCGGAAGGTTCAATCGAGTGGGAAGGCTCAAAATGCGGAGATCGATCTGACACCGGCCGAACCGTCAGCCAACCAAATTACGATTAGCCTGACTGCCTCGCCGCTGCACACGGTGGATGACGAGCGATTGGGCGGCGTCGCGCTCGTTCTGGACGATGTCTCGGCCAAAAAGCGCGTGGAGAGCTTGCGCCGCTACCTGCCACCGGAGCTGGTCGATCAGGTTCGCGATCTGGATGGCGCCCAACGGCCGCAGCGACGAAACCTCACCGTCCTTTTCGCTGACATTCGCGACTTCAGCCGGTTTGGAGAGCGCGTCGATCCTGAAGACCTGATTGACCTGGCCAACAGGTTCTTCTCCGAGGCTGTCGCGGCCATCAATGAACATCATGGCCTCATCGATAAATTTATGGGTGATGCGGTGATGGCCCTCTTTAACACGCCACTCAACCCCCAGTCCGACCATGTGGAGCGAGCGGTTCAGGCGGCGCTATCCATCCAGTCCCGACTGACGGCTTATCACCGCACGCTCCCGCCGGAGAAAGTGCTGCACTTCGGCATCGGAATTCATACCGGCGAGGCGGTTGTCGGCAATGTGGGCAGCGAGCAACGCAAGGATTACTCGGCTGTCGGCGATGTCGTCAACCTGTGCAAGCGGCTCCAGGAACTGGCCGGGATCGACCAGATCCTCATCAGTCGCGATGTCTATGAACGCGTTCGCGATGATGTGCGGGTTGAATCACTCCCGCCGGTTTTCGTGAAGGGACGTCAGACGCAGGAAGAACTCTTTCACCTGCTGGGTCAGGCGGGCGAATAACCCCATTGTTTTGTCCGTCGGTTCATCCTCTGGCGGCGGCTTGTCGGGGAATGGGGGCAGGTCGAACAACTTGCGCCAGGTATACAGCCCGTATAGCTTGAGGGAGGCGATGAGCGGGGCGGCCAGCACCGCGCCCAAAATGCCTGCCAGTGAAGCCCCCATGAAGACGCCGACGATGACGACGATGGGATGCAGATCAAGCGCCCCGCCGACGATACGCGGCACCAGGAAGTTGTTCTCGAGCTGTTGTATGATGATCATGAGGCCGAGAACGAGCATGGCGAATTGCCAGGAACTTAACCCCCAATAGTTTGACGGTTGGAAGAAGGCGACCAGGATGGCGACGACGGCGCTGATGACTGGGCCAAGTGTCGGCACAAATTCCAGGACACCCGCCAGCAGCCCCAGCGCCAGGGAATTTTGCACGCCCAGGAATGTGAGACCCAGCCAGACCGTAACGAAAATAACCAGTCCCAGGATGATTTGGCCTCGCAGATAGGCCCGCCAGATTCGACTCGTCTCCGGGATCAGGCGTTCCGCGTCGGCGCGATAGCCCGGCACCTGGGCGAAGTTTTTCACATAATTGCCGAAATTGGGCAGATCGTTCGCCAGGTAGATGGAGACGATAAAGATGAACAGTATATTGAAAACGGACGTGACGGTCGTTGTGGCGAAGCGACTGATGATCGTCGTGCTCTGACTAAGCATTGGTTCTATCATTCCCAGCAGTTGGTCAGAGATCTTGTCCCAGGGGATCAAAATGGGGTGGATGGTAATAGGGCCGAATTCAAAGGGGTCGGTTTGGGTGACAAAGCTGCCGATGGATTCGGCGACGTCTTCGATGAGACCCGGTGTCAGGGTGATCAGGTTGCTGACCTGTTGATAGGATGCGAAGCCCAGGGCGGAGAAGATGCTAATGATGATCGTGGCCAGGATGATATAGACCAGGCCGATGAGCATTCCTCGCTTGATTGTCGTGCGCTGGTCAAGGAAGGAGATGATCGGCTCGGTGAGATAGGCCAGGATCGCCGACATGGTCAGCATGCCTATCAGGGACTTGAAACGCCAGATCAACAGAAAGGCCCCCAGGAGCATGAAGATCACCACGATCACCTTGGTGGTCTTGCTCCAATAGGGCGAACTGTGATTGGTGGGCGGTTCGGCCGACATAACGGTTAGCTCGTTCGACTATATCCTGAACTCAAGAACGACATTCCTGAATAATAAACAGGGTTAATTTGATTAACGCTTCTTCCGATTGCCGTTCTTCATTGCCGAGATTTCGGGCGCAGTTTCAATGGCAGCTTCGTCGCGCATGGCTCGCAGCCGATCGTATACGGGAGGTTCGATCGTTTGCCGGGGTTGCTCCCCGCGCTGCAACGCTTCAAAGAGCCGTATATATTCAGTCGCTGTCTGCGCCGGCTCGAAACTCTCGGCGATCAACTCCGGCGAACGCACATAGCGTTCCCGTTGATCCAGTATACGTATGATTGCCTCGGAAAGCGCATCAGGATCGCCGATCTCGGTCACCTCACCCATGCCGGTCATCGTCACGGGTTGCCGCACCCCGGGCAGGTTGCAAGCGGCCACGGGGACGCCGTTGCGCATGGCTTCGATTTGAACCAGGCCGAAGCTCTCGGTGCTGTTGAGGCTACAGATGCACAACACATCCAAAGCGCGATAGAAGGCGGAAAGCTCCTCTCCCAACAACGTTCCTAACAGTCGGTAGTGATCCCTGTATCGCTCGAAAAGCGGCGCGAGCCGGGCGGCATAGGCCTCTTCGCCGATAATATCCTTGTATTGCCCGGCATGGAGCACAACCGCGTTGGGATATGCCTCAAGGATGCGCGGCAACGCCTTGAGCAGCACTTCGACCCCTTTCTCCGTCGCCAAGCGGGCCGAGATGCCGATGATCGGTTGGTCGCTCAGGCCGAATTTCTCGCGGAACCGGTCGACGGCCGCGCCGGATACAGGTTCAAGAGTGATCGGCGGGGGAATGATGGCCAGTTTTTTATCGACGTACTTGGCCAGATAGGGTGAGTTGACGGCATAATCCCGTGTATAGGTGACGACAACATCCGACAACCTTCCGGCCCAGCTGTTCTGGAAATCCACCACGCGATCCACCACCCGGTTAAACAGTCCCGCGGGCAACTGGAGATCGCAATGATAGGTCAGCACGACCGGCTTGCGCAGCAAACGGCCGCGCATGGCCAACCCGGGGGCGTCGAATTGCGGCAGATGGAGATGTAACACATCGGTTTGGGTCGCCAGCTTCCAGGCCATCGGCCCAAAGTCGGGCATGATGACCCCTTTGCTGATGCGCAAGGCCACGGGGCTGCGCACGATCTTGACGCCGTGCATGACGTCATAGCGTGGCAGGCTGCGGTCATATTGCGAGGTCAAGACAGTGACTTCATGCCCTTGTTCGACCAATGCTCGACTTAATCGCTCGACGTAAATTGTCAGACCGCTGACCCACGGTCGGTAATAAGTCAATACTTCAAGAATCTTCATAACAGATATGTTCAGGATTCAGTTCAGGCGCATAACGTAGTCCAGAGAA
>JAGOZU010000140.1 GCA_018058545.1 Promineifilum sp.
CCACAAGCGGTCCCACGCCCAGCCCGATCATCGCCCCGCCGGAGGTCGGCGATGAACTGGTGACGAACGGGTAGGTGCCGTGATCGATATCGAGCAGCGTCCCTTGCGCGCCCTCGGCCAGGACCATCCCGCCACGTTGCAGCGCTTCATCGACCAGCAAGGGGCCGTCGACCAGATAGGGGGCCAGGCGACGGGCGTGATCGGCGAATTCGACGGCTATGGCCCGCGCGTCCAGCGGCTCCGCGCCATAGCCGCCCACCAGCGCCTCGTTTTTCAGCGCCACATGAACCATCACCGCCTCGGTTAATGCCTCGGGATCGGCGAACAGTTCGGCTCGCAATCCCTCGCGACGCGCCTTGTCGGTGTAGGTTGGGCCTATGCCGCGCATCGTCGTGCCGATGGCCTCCCTGCCTCGCGAATGTTCGTGGGCCTTGTCCATGGCGATGTGGGCCGGGGTGATCAGGTGCGCGCCGCCGCTCACTTTCAACCGCGACGGCGAGACATCCACACCCCGCGCCGCCAGTATATCCATCTCGCGCAGCAGGACGGCGGGGTTGATGACCGTGCCGTTGCCGATCAGGCAGATGACGCCGGGATGGATAATGCCCGAAGGGATGAGGTGCAGCTTGAAGATCTCCCCGGCGATCGTCACGGTATGCCCGGCGTTGTCACCGCCGCTGTAGCGAGCGACGACGGCCGCGTCATGGGCCAGCCGGTCGGTGATGTGGCCTTTGCCCTCGTCTCCCCACTGCGCTCCAATGATGATATTCAATGGCATATCGTACCTCTTTGGTGCAGGGGGTAGGGGTTACAGGACCTCCCTTGCGCCCCTGCTCCTCTGCTCTTTCTCAAGCAATCATGACAGGCTTAGGACACTATTCGAAAGACCTGAGCGCTTTCATGTGGCCAACCAAGCCTGTCCGGCCCGGATGCACCGATCGTTATGAAGCCTTGTGAAAAATGGCTTAATAGGTCACATTGACAAAAGTGCCGACGGGAGCCCAATTGAACAGCCACTCCGCGTCGGGCGTACTGACATTAACGCAGCCGTGGCTCATGGGCGTGCCGAAACTGTTGTGCCAGTAGGTTCCGTGAATGGCGTAGTCCTCAAAAAAGTACATCACGAAGGGGACGTCAGGCAGGTAGTAGTCATAGCCCAACAGGTAGCCGTTCATCGTCTGGCTCTCGTACTTCATGTAGGTCCGGAACTGGCCGACCACGGTCGGCCATTGCGGCAAGCCGCTGGAGACAAGCGTCTCGAACACCGGACTGTCACCCTCATAGGCAACGAGCGTCTGCGTGGACAGATTCACATTGATCCAGCGCTCGCCCTCGCCCACCCCCGCCGGACGGGGTGCCAGGCCGGAAGACAGCGGAATCGGTTCGGCCGTCGGAGGCGGTTCGGGCGTTGGGCTGGGAGTCATGGTGGGGGCCAGCGTCGGCGTCGGTTCAGCGGGCGGGGTCCAGGTCGGCAGTGGCTGCCCGGCGGCGGTCACGTCCTTGGTGGGGAAGACGGGCGGGCTGGTGGGCGACGGCGCGGCCGCTTCAACAACCATCTGCGCGGGCACGGGCGTATTGGCCGGAACGGCCGCCGTGGGCATGGCCGGGGCGGCGAAACCCGCCAGCGCGGATACGCGATTGACCATATCGCCCAGCTTCGTTCGGCCGTCGGGATGGATGGTGAATGCCGCACCCGCCACCAGAAGGAGCAGCGCGAGCAGGCCCATCACCCAGCCGAAAGGGCGAGGTTGATGCGTTTGGGTGCGGCGTCGTCGGCGAACCGGCGCGGGATTGGCCGAGGGGGGCGCCGGTTGGGCGTCAAGCCGGTGGGCCTGATCCAGATAGGCCCGTCGCTCGCGCGATGTGGGAGCGATGCCGGCCAACATGAGCCACGGGCGCGAGTCATTGGGGGCGCGACGTGCGGCTTCCCGCAACAGAGGGCGAGCATCATCGATGCGATCGTTCTCGATAGCCCGCCTTGCTTCGGCGATTGCCTGGTCGATGGAGGGGTTATAGTGTGTCATGCGTTTACAAGCCTGGCGGTGCCTGTTTGCGCCGGTTCTGTTAGCCGCCGCCTTCGGGTGGGGCGATGGCCGGTGGCGCGGCCGATTGCAGGACGGATACGCCACCACGGACTTGATCGATAAAACACCAAATCCCGTCGGTGATGGCCGCGGCCACCCGATCGGGTTGAGTTTCCAACAGTTGCCGGTCGAGATTCATGAATCCGACCTCGATGATGATGCCGGGCACGCCGGCCGCGAGTTGTCGAAAGGCGTGGTAATCAGTCATGTGGGGGGTGATGGTGTTGGAATGATAACTCATCCCCGTTCCCTGACGGTAGGCGTTTTCCACGCAAATGGACAGGCTGGAGGAATCGGTATAGCTTGACCCGGCGATCTTGAAGCCTGTCGCCTGATCGTTAAAGTAATCGCACGAGTCGGCATGAATAGAGACAAGGCCGGTGGCGATGTAGCCTTCGAGTCGCGGGTCGAACTCACCTAGCAAGTCAGTGGCGATGCCTCGCGTTTGCAAGGCGGAGACGACGCGCGCAGCGATGTTTTCGGTCAATTTGGCTTCGGCCAGACCATCGGCGCAAACCGCGCCGGAGTCAAAATCCTTGTGGCCGGAGATGATGCCGATGCGAATGGGGCCGGGACTTTGGGCCAGCCGCTGGCGAATGGGTTTGGGTGGCACGGGCTTGGAAAAGGGGGCGGAAAAAACGCCGCTCGAACTGCCCGCAGCCACGACCTCCGCCACACCGCTGGCCGGGCTGAAGTAGAAATAGGCCGCCAGCATCGCGCCCGCCGACAAGGCCAAAAAGGCAAGCACGGCAAGATTGCGGCCGATGAACCGCAAAAAAGGCCTGTCCTCCTGACCGGTATCGTCGTAGGCAGATCGCATTATGTCGATATTCTACACGATCCGGCGCGTTAATTACAACCTGCCCTGCGGCGACGGAATGTTAAAAGATTGGGACACGGGCGTTGGAGGGTGGAGCTTCCCCGATCGGCGCTGCTTATGCCGATCCGGGTTCTATTGTCGGTTGGGTTGTCCGGCGGTCAGGAAGTTACTCGTCCGAATCAGACGGCGCGGCGGGGATGTAGGTCTGGAAGGCCAACGGGGAGTAGACCAGAACGGCATCGCTGAGCGTCTCGCCCAGGCGCCCGCCTATGGCGTAGATGCGCGCCTCGACATGGACTACACCCGGATCGCTCCAGGCAGTCATATTGGGCGGCAGATTCAGCACAGTCCACGTGCGGCTGTTGGGATCATAGACCTCGCCATGCTCGGCCGCCGCGCCGGACTCCGGTTGGGTGCCGCCGATGACGTAGAGTTTGTTGAGCAACACAGTGGCCCCGGCCGTGGTGCGCGTCTGCATCATTGAAGGACATTCGTCCCAAGTATCGGTCGATGGGTCATAGGTGAAGCAACTGTCCCGCTGCCCCTCGCCATCAGATCCGCCGACGACGTAGATCCGGCCGGTTAGCGCGCCACCGGCCGCGTCGGCCCGTGGTTCAGGTAGTGGGGCCAGCGGTCGCCAACTGTCGGCCGCGGGATCGTAGACATAGACGGTGTCCTGGATGCCGTTTTCGTTGCGGCCGCCCAACACGTAGAGAAACCCGCCATCGGCCACCGCCAGCGCTCCGGCCAATGGCTGCGGCAAGGGGGCTATCCGCCGCCAGGCGTTCTGTGACGGGCTGTAGGCCTCGACGACGTCGGTCGGGCGGCCGTCGCCCAGGAGGCCGCCGGGGACGTAGATCTCGCCAAACAGTTCGGCCGCGGTGGCCGAGATGGTGGCCGTCGGCTTGCTCGTGGCTTGTCGCCAGGTTCGATCGGCCGTGTTGAAGACCTGCACCCGATCGGTGATTCCCTCGGACGTTTCGCCGCCGATGATGTAGATATCGAGACCGACGGCGGTCGCGGCCCGGCCGGCGAGGGCGATGGGCATGGGGCGGCTGCCGGCCCAGCGCGTCTCGCCCAGCGGCTGTTCAGCAAACGGCTCAACAGGGGTCGCGGCGAGCGTGCCCTCGCGCCAGCGGATGAACAGGAATATGCCGACCACCAGCGCGAGCAGAGCCAGCAGGGCGACGCTGAGGACGCGCCAGCGATGCGAGACGACGGTCCGATGCGGAGCGACGGCTGTCTGGCTCTCGACAATCTGGGGATAAGCAGCAATATTTGCTGCGGTATCGAAAGACTGCGGATCGGGGTCGTCTGTACCTTCCGTCTCGTCCGACTCCTGCTCCTCGACCAATGCCACGCTCAACATGCCCTGCTGCAACGCCACCGTCAGCGCCTCGGTTCGTGTCGAGACGTCCAGCTTGGTGTAGATATTGCGCAGGTGAGTTTTAACGGTGAATGGGCTAATGGATAACCCGTCAGCGATGGCTTTATTTGATTCGCCCACGGCCAGACGACGCAGCACGTCCAGCTCCCGGTCGCTCAGAGATTCTCCCCGTTCCGCCATCGTTTATCTAACCCTCAGGCTCCACCGGCGTTGTTGGGATAGTGTCGGTGATGGGTGCGGTCCCGGTGAACGGGATTGTGCCGGTGATGGGCACGGGCGTGGCTGAGGCGCAACCCTCGCGGGCGTTGGCCAACTTGGTCTCCAGGAGCTGGCTCGGCCGCCGATTCCATGCCTCCTGATAGACTGTTACCGCCGGGCACCACTCCATTTGGAATGCCAACTGATCGCCAAACCCTTCGAGAGCCAGGTCCAACCGGTTGCAGGCGTCCTTAAAGAAGGGCGCGGCCGCGCACAGATCGCGCCAGTAGCCACTGGAGATCTCCCAGTTGACGCCGGAATAGGCCACGGCCTGAAAATACAGATCGGCCCAGACCCGATAATCAAGCGCCTCCTGTGGCAGATTGCCCAGTCGTTCGGCTTGTGAAAAGTAGTTCAGGCCCAATTCAATTTTGTCCGAGTTGATGTTTTTCAGCCCCAGCGCGATATAGGTGTCATACAGCATCCGGTCGGTTTCAGCGCGCTCGTGGCTGGAATATTTCCGCTGGAAGGCCAGCAAAGCCGGCAATGCCTCGTCCCAGCGCTTGGCCGAGACCAGCTTTCGAATAGTCTGTAATTCGGGGAGGGCCTCGCTGTCATCGATCGTGGTGGCCGGGTTTTCACCGGATATTGCTTCGGTCGTGGGTTGAGCGGGCGCGGCTGTCGGTTCCGGCGTCGCGCTCGCCAGCTCCTCCCGCATGGCCAGCGCGTCGGTGTTACCCGGGTCGAGACCCAGCACGTACTCAATCCGGGTCAGAGCCAGGTTGTCGCTGCCTTCGGCACGGTTTTCGCGAGCCAGCTCCAACTGGCGGCCGATCTGCTCCTGGCGGTTCCGGGCTTCCTGCTCGACACGCAGATTCCGGCCGCTTTGGAGCGCGAAATAGGTCACGACCAAATAGGTCGCCACGAAAACGGAGAAGGTGATGAGAGCCAATCCAACCAGGCGCACGGCCAGGCGCGGTTGACGCTCGGATTCGTTACTTGTCTTCATAAATTAACCGGCATGGCTTCGGCTATCCGGTGTCGGCAGTTCAATCATTAGTAATCCAATAAGAATAACGATTCCAGCCCACGCGTGGTCGGCTAATTCACCGGCGCGGCCATCATGGTTCGATAGACTTCGACCGTCTCGGCCGCGATCCGGGCCTGGGTATAGCGTTCTAACACCCGTTGCCGCCCGCGCGAGCCTAAATCGAGGCGGTGCGCGTCACTTTGCATCAATTGTATCAGTCCAGTCCGAAGTGCGTCTATATCCTCTTCTGGAATGATAAGGCCGGCATCACCGATGACGTGGGGAATTTCGCCGGAGCGAGCGCCGATGACCGGCACGCCGCAAGCCATCGCCTCGACCAGCACGCGGCCGAATTGCTCTTTCCAGTTGGGCATCGTGCGCGAGGTCAACACAAGGGCGTCCAGCTCGCGCAGGTAGTCGGCCACTTGGCCGGAGGGGATGGGGCCGTCGAAATGGACGCGATTGGCGATTCCCAGGTCGACCGCCAGTTGGCGCAATGAGGGCAGAGCGGGGCCATCTCCGGCGATGCGGAGTTGCCAATCGCCTGGTAATCCGGCGGCCGCTCGCAGCAACAGATCGACCCCCTTCTCGTGGACCAGTCGCCGGTTGGCGGAACCGATGACAAACGTCCCGGAAGGATCGCGTGACGAAGGTGGCGAAAACGCTTCGGGATCGACGCCGAACTGCGGGATCACCTGGTGGGGTCCGTTGTAGCCCTTGGCGCGCCACACCTGCACAGCCTCCTGATTGCCCATGATGGCGTAGTCGATCCTTTTGAGCACGTTCCGCTCCAGCAGGTTAAACGGCGGCGGGTAGTGTCGATTCAGGTTTTGCCAGGTGAAGAAAAGCGTCCTGGCCCCGGCCGCTCGCGCCTGTCGCATGGCCAGCCAGGTGGCCAGGTTATACGGTTCCTCGTCAATGTGGACGATGTCTGGCCGGAACTGCGCCAGTCGTTTCGGCAGGTCGGGGAAGTGATACAGGTGGTAGTGGCCGTTGAAGCGAATCGGATCGACCCAGAGCGTGTAGCCTTCGGTGTGGCTACGCTCCAGAGAGACAGGCCCGTTCGGGTCGTCCCAGGATGGGGGGACGATGGCGACCAGATCGACGTCGGGAGAGCGGCCGATCGCCTCCAGCTTGGTCTGGTAGGTACCCACGAGACAGGCTTTGGAGAGCATGAGCACGCGCATAGTCGGTTTGTGCCATTCAGGCGACACTGCTGAAAAGGAGACGTACGGCCTCTGAAGAGCATGATTGCGAACGGGAGCGCTTCGTCCCGGGCTGCCGGGCACGCGCCATCCACGGACAGGGCATTTCCAAAGTCAGAGCAAAGCGAGGGACATGGTGAGTTTTGCGTCAAACACACGTTGGGCAAATGCAAGATTGGTGAAGCCCAACTTGCTAACCAGGCCGATGATGAAGTTATTCAACG
>JAGOZU010000012.1 GCA_018058545.1 Promineifilum sp.
AGTGATCGGCGGATTTCAACCCTCGGGCGAGTAGTTTATCATAGCAGGCTCATGCCGATGGCTAAGGCGTCGTCTGCGTGTGCCCGGCGCTTTCCATCCTAAGCCGGCGGATGATATATACTACGTAAGCAATGCCCAGGCCGAAGGAAAAGATGAACCATTGAAACGCATAGTCGAGATGCGGGCCTTCCGAAAGGTCCACCTCCTTGGCTATGGGAATGGGCAAGGTTGGGCTTTCGCCCTCAGGCGGCGTGAGTTTCACGTAGAAGGGAAGTAGCGTGTAGGGCATCCCCTCCTGAATCGCGGCGATGTCAACCCGGAATAGCTCGATTCCGGTGTCGGCCGGCACAACCGATTCGGCCGTTCGTCGCAGGAGGGTTTCAGTCAGGGCGACGTAGCCGTCGATTGGCTGCGTGCCCGTTTCCTCGGCATATTCATTGCCCGCTGCATGCTCCGCGTCGGGAATCCAGCCCCGGTCAACCAGCACGGCCAAATCCGTGTCATCCAGCACAAACGGTGTGATCAGGTTGACTCCGGCGCGGCCGGACCAGTTCTGCAGTTTCAATATACGCTGGTTGTCGAAATCATAATGACCCGACCCGATGACATCGTAGTTAGCCAAATCGGTCGGCACTTCTCCGGGTGAGAGAGAGGCGTATGTTCCGGCGTCAGCGTTCAAATCGATAGGGGCGGATTCAATCGCGGCGATAAGCTGGGCATTGGCCGCGCGTCGCTGCGCCAAACGGTCCAGCTGCCAGAAGCCGAGGCGAGCGAACAGGGCCATGAGAGCGATCACAATGAGCGTGACCCACCACCATTTGCGACTAAACAATGTCCGCACCAACTCACCTGCAAAGGCCATCGTCACCTTCCCTTGCCCGTCGCCATGCCCGGCGCGGCCAGAGCCTCATCCGAATGCCAGGGTTGGTCCTCCGGCACGGGCTTCCGACCCTCGCCGGACAGGATCATGAAAATAAGCGCCAGGGCGATCATGAAATACATCATGCTGCCCGGTATCCACATGATGACCCCGCTGATACGTTGGTCATCCATCACGGATATTCCCCACAGCCGGGGCATGTCGCTGTAATAGCTGTAGAGCGGCTGCTGCGCAAAGGAGAGGACGATGCCCAGGGCCATGTTAGGTGGGATGGCGGCCAGGACAAAGGCGATCTTGGCCGGGCGGCTAAGCTCCTTGTGCAGTCGAGGCCCGGCTCCGGTCACCGTCCACCAGAAAAGCATGCCGGCGACGAACATCGAAATATGCTCGATGTCATGCACCAGCTCGCTGCGCAACGCCGCGTTGTACAGATTGGGGTCGTGCCAGCCGATGATGAAGACGATCATGATAAACCACACAATCGGCGGGCTGGTGACCTTGCGCAACGCCCGGCCGGTCATCGAGCTTTTGTTGAGAACCCGGTTCAGGGCATCCCCCACCGTCAATCGAGCAGAGCCGGGCAAGCCCCACAGCACAAACGGCATGGGGTTGGGCAACAGCAACAGGAATGGGGCCAGCATAATCAGCAGGATGTGCTGGATCATGTGCACAAAGAAGAGTTGCTGCACCAGCACATCGATTGGCGACATCAGGGCAAAACCGATGAGCAGCAAGCCGGATATATAGGAGATCGGCCGCCATATCGCGCCCAGCGAGCGTCGGTTTTTGGGCGGGCCGCTGATGGCGCGCAGCCTTCTCCAGCCAATGACGAACAGCGTCCCCAGGATGAGCAGGCTAAGGATGACTTCGGGGCGCCAATTCCACGAGGAGAGCGCTGCCCGAGCGACAGGATTCATAATTGAATTGTAGCGGGTGTGTGTCGAAAAGGGGATCAATAAGGGCCACGGCTTAATCAACATTCAGCCGTGGCCCCGGACAAGTCAGGTATCAGACCGCGTGACCCATCAGGTAGAGCGCGGGGTAGAAGAACACCCAGACAACGTCAACATAGTGCCAGTAGATGGCCGTGGCTTCGACGCCCCAATGTCGCTCGGCCGTGTAGGCTCCGCGGCGGCCGTTCCACCAGATGATCAGGATCAACACGATGCCGCTCAGGACGTGAAGGGCATGCATGCCGGTCATGGCGAAGAAGATGCCGCCAAAGACGCCGTCGCCCGGCTTCAGGTGACCGAACAGCTCGATGCCGAACAAGCTGCCGCTTAGATTAAAGATGTTCCACTCCATGACGACGACCATGACGAAGAAGATCGCGCCCATCAGAGCCGCCAGCAAGGCGCTGCGCAGGAACCTGGGCTGGTCGCCATAGGCCGCGGCGGTCTCGCTGCGGTACATGAAGAAGCTGCTGAGTAACAGGATACCTGTCGCCAGCAAGCCGATTTCCTGGCTCAACGCCGGGCGGGTATTGCCCCACAAGACGAATCGGGATGTAAAGAGAGCGCCGAACAGGAACAGCTCGGAGAACAAAAAGAGCCACAACCCCAACCGGTTGGAGCGGAGCTGGGTCGCGTAGGGAATCTCGTGGGCGTGCGCCTCGTCGTGGGACGCGGGGCCTGTATAGGTGCTCATCTAGTGACTTTCCTCCCGCCATAACCGTGTAATGTGCATGAAGTTCTGAATGATCACCGCCGCCTTCACCAAGGCAATAATGAAGAGCAGGATCAGCGATCCCATGTAGACTGCCACAATGTATTCAACTGCCGTCAGGACAGCCAGGATGATCAAGGTGACCATGCCCAGGCGGTAAGCGGCCGCTTTTCTGTCGTTCATCGTCTTGTCACTTCCTCCTGGTTAGTCGCCCGACGGCGCGGGAACGATGGAGCGGGTATAGACCGAATCGGCCAGACCATAATCATAAGGCTCGCCAACTACCTCGAACGGGACGGCGTAGTTAAACTCCGGCACCGGGTAGGGGATTTGCCACTCCGGCGAGCGCGACCGCCATGGATTGGGGTCGGCAATCGGCTTCGAACGGGCGCTGGAGATGAAATTATAGACCATGATCAGGACCGACCACCCGATGACCAGCGCGGCCAGGGTGATCAGGATATGGGTGGTGGTGATGCCCAACGCCGGGTCATAGTCGGCCACACGGCGACGCATACCCAACAGGCCAACGCTCATCTGGCCGATGCTCATCACCCAGAAGGCGGGCAACATGAGCCAGAAGTGCAATTTGCCGAGGGATTCCTTGTACATGCGCCCGGTGACCTTAGGATACCAGTAGTAAAAGGCGGCGAAAAGCGGGAAGATATAGCCGCCGAACATTGTGGCGTGGAAGTGGCCGACGATCCAGTAGCTATCGTGCAGGTGCAGGTTGGTCGGGACGGTTCCCAGAATCGGGCCGGTGACGCCGCCGATCAGAAAAATCGAGATGGCCCCAAAGACGAACAGAAGCGGCGTTGGCGGGTTTTTGGGCAGTTTGCCCTCCCACATCGTAGCCACCCAGCTAAAGAACTTCACGCCCGTGGGAATGGCGACCATCATGGTCGAGAACATGAACGGCACGCGCAACACGTCAGCCATGCCCGAGGTAAACATGTGGTGGGCCCACACCAGGAAGCCGACGAGGGCGATACCCAGACTCGAAAGCGCCACCCAGCGATAGCCGAACAACGGCTTGCGCGTGAAGACGGGCAGCAACTCGCTTATGATGGCCAACCCCGGCAGAACAAATACGTAGACCACCGGGTGTGAGTAGAACCAGAAGAGGTGCTGATAGAGGATGGGATTGCCGCCACCGGCGGGGTCGAAGAAGTTCAGCCCCAAAACTCGCTCGGCGACAGTCGCCGTGAGGGCCACGCCGACCGTCTGGGTAGCGGTCAGCTGGATGATCGAAGCGGCAATTGCGCCCCAGACGACGATGGGCATGCGGAAAAGGGTCATCCCCTTGGCGCGCATCGTCGTCACGGTCACCAGCAGGTTGAGCGAACTGGCGATAGACGAGAAGCCGTTCATCCAAAAGCCGAGGAGGAAGAGAACCACCCCCAGAGGCGCGCGCAGACTCAGCGTGGCATAACCGACCCAACCGGTGTCCCACCCCCCGACAGCCATGCCGGACAGGATGATGATCGCCGACGGGATCGTGACCCAATAGCTGAAGGCGTTCAGGCGCGGGAAAGCCATGTCGGGCGCGCCGATCATCAGCGGAACCAGATAATTGACGATGGAACCGACGCCCAACAGAATGCTGGCGATCATGATGATGCCGTGGGCGCTGAACAGGGTGTTGAAGTCGTCGTTGGACAGCCACTGCATGCCCGGCTGCGCCAGTTCGATGCGGAACATGATGGCGAAAAGACCGCCGACCAGCAGAACAAGGACGCTGGTGACGCCGTACTGGATGCCGATGACCTTGTGGTTGTAATCAACATTGAAGTAGCGCGACCATTCCGGCTTGCCCTCGGGAGCGCCATGCCGCAATTCGGTCTTCTTGCCGACAATCCAGCGGAGCCAGTCGCCCAACACGCCGGCGGCCACCAGGAACCCGATGAGGCTGGTGATGGCCCCGAAAGCAACGGCGGGTTCGTAGAGCCACGGCGTCGGCAGACCCTGCAAGGAGCGCAATAGGGCGATGAAGGAATAGCCCAAAGCCCAGCCAACGGCCTGTCCGACCAGACCTTTGGCCAAAGCCGAGGTCAGCAGAATTTTCAGTGTTCTCATTTTCTACTACTCCCTAAATTTTCGATCGGCGCTCATTACTGCAATGTCTTGATGTAAGCGATGATGTCGGCGGCGATATCGATGTCTATGGCCTCGGCCGCGTTCACCTCTTGCTGGCGAGTCGTGAACTGATCCAGGTAAGTCTGCGGCATGAGGTTGGGATTGAAACCGGAAACGATCTGCGAATTCGGGTCCAGGATGGAGTTCCTGATGTAGTCATCGTCGGCCGACACCGTCGAGCCGTCAGCAAGGGCCACATCGTGCATGTAAATCCCCTGCCAGGTAGGGCCAGCGCCGGGGGTGCCGTCAGAGGAATGGCAAGCGACACAGCCAAACCCTTCCGCGCTGGCCCAGAATGCGCCGCGTTCTTCCGGCGTCATATCCGAGAAGGCGGGCGCGGCCGACTTCTCGGCCGTCCAGGCCTGGAAATCATCGGCGCTGAGGACGCGCACATCGGCCTCCATCACGGTGTGATTCAGGCCGCATATCTCGGCGCAGCGCAGCTTGTAATTACCGATCTCGGTCGGCGTGATGCGAAGCATCGTCTCCCGCCCGGGCACAAGGTCTTGCTTGACGCGAAACTCCGGAACCCAGAAGGAATGGATGACATCGACAGCGTTCATTTTCAGGGCGATCGTCCGGCCGACGGGCAGCACCAGTTCGCCGGAAGCAAACCCGCCCTGCTCAGGATAGTCAAAGCTCCAGATCCATTGCTTGCCGGTGACATGGACGGTCATCTCACCTTCCTTGGGCCGGGTGATCTCATTGAGGACGACGGCGCCCCAGATTCCAAAACCCATCACAACAAAGAAGGGAACAACCGTCCAGGTGATCTCCAGCTTGGTGTGGCCATGAATATGCGGCCCGTCGGTTTCGTCGCCATCGGCGCGCGTAAAGAAGAATACCGCATAAAGCATCAGCACCATGATGAGCGCAAAGAGGAAGGCGATCAACCAGTAATGAGCGTCAAACAGCTGGTCGATCGGTATGGCCTCAGCGCTGGCGGCCACCGGTAGCGCCAGAATGATGGTGAACAGCCAACGCAACCCCACCGTCGTCAGCGCCACCAGGATGATGATATTGATGATATTTCTAAATCGTCCCATTCTTCAAGTCCCTACTAAGATAGATTACAACCCAATCTACCGATTCGTTCCGGCCATTAGCGACCTGCCACAATCCCTCACAAACAGGGTCGCTTGCCGGCTTGGGTCAAGCATGGCGCTTTGCATGCCAAGCGCCTGTATTTCTTGCACGCCGGAACACGGCAAGCGCGCTACGCCATGCCGTGCGCCGGAAATTCTACGATGAGAAATTCAAAATTGCAATGATGGCGATGCCCAGACCCACGACAAGCAGGAACGTCATGACGATGGCGATGAAGTCCCAGGGAATCGCCAACGATTCTGTCCGGTTATAGGCCGCGATCCGCTCCGAGCGCAGCCACATCCCGATGGCGGTCAGCGCCACGATCATCATGGTCAAGGTGAGAGCCGAGGTGACATTGACGATCATATCGCCCCGGACGATCTGGCCGCTGGGGAAAATCAAATTGGCGAAGAGGAGCGTGATAAAAGCGACGAACATCACGATGATGATGCCGGTTGTAATGACGCTCCATCGCCGCCAGGTTGTTTCCGGAGCGACGCTGGTCGGCCGCGTCTGGCGCATGCCCGCCACCTGATCGTTATAGCGTTTCTGCAAGGTTGCTGCGCTCTGCTGGTATTCGGTACTGGCCGCGGTTCGGGCCACCATGCGGGAAATGAGAATGTAGATGAGGGCCAAAGTCAGGCCAGCCCCAATCACCAGCCCGGGGACGATAATGGCTAACCCAAGCATCCATTGCCAACTGGCCAGGGTAATCTCGGAGCGGCCGCCAATCGGTATCGGCAAGGGAAACGTGACCGTGGAGGTCTCCGCGGGCAAAGGTATCGTGGAACCGCGTCCACCGAGCATCCCCGGCAACAGGATAGTCAAAAGGCCGCTTCCAACAAGGATGGCCAAGATTATTCCCCAAGTAATCAAAGTGTTCCTGTTTTTCAAGAGACCATCTCCATCAAGTTTTGGTTTATCTTTCAGAAGAAGCATCCTCAGATGGCCTGGTTTCACGGATTACCGATGAGAATATCGATCGGAACTGAATCCATGAAGTTGGCATCATCTTTAAACGGTTCTCCACATCGATCGAGCGGCATCGCTCAAGGCCTGCGTATACTATCACAAAAATATTATCGCAACAGCTATCCGGAATTCAACCGTCAATCGGAGTCGCGACCGCCTCCCCGCTCGCTAAAACGACCCAGCAAGCGCCGGATAGTCGAACTCTTGGGCGCTGCCGGCATCTCCCGCTGTAATTCGTCGCGCAACGCCAGCAATGTTCGATGATAGAGCGACTTGATCGCCCCCTCGCTGCGTCCCATGACGGCTCCTACTTCGGCATTGGACAGATGCTCCACGAACTTCAGCGTGAGCAACTCTTGCCGGTCGGCCGGCAACCGCCGAACAACGCGCAACAACACCGCCCGATCCTCGGCCAGCAGCAACGCCGCCTCGGGGCCATCTTCGTTCACCTGCCAGCGGCTTAGATCGTCAAGGGAGATCACCTGTCGCCGGCTGCGGTCCCGATGCCAGTTGGCGACGAGATTGTGCGCGATGCGGTAGAGCCAGGCCGAAAACGGAACGCCGCGATCGTCATAATTGGGCATATGCTGCCAGGCCCGCATGAAGGTTCTGGCCGTCAGGTCTTCCGCATCGGTGTCGCTGCTGGTGCGATAGTATATATATTGGTATATACGCTGCGAGTAACGTTCGTAAAGTTGGCCGAAAGCATCCTGATCGATCTTGGCACGCTCGATCAAAGCCGACTCATCCAAATTTGAATCGACCGGATTAGATGTCATACCTGCGTCGCTAACCTCTGGGGCCTCAATCAGCAAAGTCATCAGAATAGCGGGCAGTATAGCAAAAGCCGCAGCGGACGGCGAACGCGATGCGCCGGACGACAGGCAGGCCGGATCGACCTGATGAAAACCTTTGACAAGGGCAGCAATTCATTCTATAATTCCATTTCGCGTGACGTGGGTTCACCAACCACGCCTGCGCCACGCACTGTGAACATTAAGTCATATTGACGAACGCCGGCACTGAAACCAGATGCCGGTTCTTTTTGGAGGTTAACGTGTACGCTATTGTAGAGAGTGGTGGCCGGCAATACCGCGCCGAAGAGGGTAATACCTTCTCCGTGGAGAAGCTCCCTTATGAAGTCGGTGACCAGGTGGAACTGAGCAACGTGCTGCTGATCGCCAACGGGGATTCCGTGCAGGTGGGTCGGCCGACCGTGGACGGGGCTACCGTGAAAGCGACTGTTGTCGAACAGTATCGGGGCAAGAAAATTTTCGTCTGGAAATACCGGGCGAAGCTCCGTTATCGCCGGCGTCGTGGTCATCGACAGGATTATACGCGCCTGCGCATTGACGAGATCGTCGCCGGGTAATCCGGTTGAGAGTAGCTTAGGAGAGTTGTAAGATGGCACACAAGAAAGGTGGCGGCTCAACCCGTAACGGTCGCGACAGTAACGCCAAGCGCCTGGGCATCAAGCGCTACGGCGGGGAATACGTCGGCCCCGGCACAATTATCGTCCGCCAAAATGGCACCAAATACCGCCCCGGCAGCAATGTCCGCCTGGGTCGGGACTACACCATCTACGCCCTGATCGACGGGCAGGTGACTTTTGAAAATCGTTTCGGCCGCAAGGTCGTCAGCGTCTATCCGGCACAAACGGCCGCCGCGGGAGATTAAATCATGAAGGAATCGATTCATCCCAAGTGGTATCCCAACGCCAAAGTGATCGTTGAGGGCGAGGTCGTCATGACCGTCGGCTCAACCAAGCCGGAACTATCCATCGAAGTCTGGTCAGGCTCGCATCCCTTCTATACCGGGACGCAGCGCCTGATGGACACCGAAGGCCAGGTTGACCGCTTCATGCGTCGTTTGCAAAAGCGTGAAGAGATCCAGACCCAAACCGAGACCGTGAAGCAGAGCCGGAACCCGGAGAACTTCAGCGTCGAGGAGATGGAACTGGGCACGCGTGCCAACAGCGCTCTGGCGCAGGCCGGCCTGACGACCGTGGGCGACGTTCTGGCCCTCTTGAAGAAAGGGGACGACGAAATCCTGGCCCTGCAGGGTATCGGCCAGACAGCGCTCATCAAGATCAAGCGCTACATGCGCGATGAGGCGTTGATCGACTAATCCCTGGTCGACCACCGAACACAAGGTCGAATCTGCCTTCTGTCCGAGACAGCCTTAAAACCTGCCCCGGAATGATCAGAAGCGGTTTTGTAGGATTACCCCATTAAGAGGATAATAGGGCAGGTGCGTAACAACGTACCTGCCCTTTTGTTTTCAGGAGATGCCCATGACCCCACCAACCCACGTCACCCATCCACCCGGCCGGATCGAGCTTATTTGTGGGAGCATGTTTAGCGGCAAGACGGAGGAGATGATCCGGCGGCTGCGGCGGGCCGTCATCGCCCGACAGCGCGTGCAAGCCTTCAAGCCGGCCCTGGATTCTCGCTACCACATCGAAAAGGTGACCTCCCACGACGGCTTGCATTTTGAGGCTCAGCCTGTGGCCCGCTCGCGGGATATTCTCGACGCGCTGGATCCGGATACCGACGTGGTTGGAATCGACGAGGTGCAGTTCTTCGATGAGGAAATCGTCGAGGTCTGCGAGAAGCTGGCCGAAGGGGGCAAACGAGTTATCTGTGCCGGGCTGGATATGGATTTTCGCGGCCTTCCGTTCGGCTCGATGCCCGCGCTGCTGGCTCGCGCCGAGGACGTCCACAAGTTACACGCCATCTGCGTGGTATGCGGCAAGGATGCCAGCCGCACCCAACGGCTGATCGAAGGCAGACCGGCGGCATTCGACGACCCGATCGTACTGGTGGGCGCGGCCGAGGTCTATGAGGCACGCTGCCGTCAATGCCATCAGGTCTTGCCCGCTTCAGAGCGTGCCAATCTCGTCAACTAATCTTGACATAAAGCAGAGGAGTAGAGCCATGCGCGATATTTGGGCCGATATTGACAACGTGCTTATCGATGAGACGGCGCTGCAAGCCAGAATCAGGGAGCTGACGGCTCAAATCGAATCTGACTATGCCGATCAGGATGACCTGTTGCTCATCTGTGTCCTGAAGGGCGCGTTCGTCTTCCTGTCCGATATCACCCGAACCATGAAACGCCCCCACAGCGTGGATTTCATGGGCATCTCCAGCTACGGCAAGGGCACGACCAGCATGGGCGCGGTGCAGATTATCATGGATCTGAAGGCGCCCATCGAGGATCGCAACGTCCTCATCGTGGAGGACATCATCGACAGCGGCCGCACCCTCAACTATATGCGTCGCAACCTGCTGGCTCGTTCGCCCGCGTCGTTGCGTATTTGTACCCTGCTGAACAAGCCGGCTCGTCGTGAGGTTGACGTCAAGGTAGACTATATCGGCTTCGATATCCCTGATGAGTTCGTCGTCGGTTACGGGCTGGATTTCGATGAACTGTATCGCAACCTGCCGTTCATCGCCGTCCTGAAGCCGGAAGTGTTCGCCCACCTGTTCGAATAAGCCGTGAGCCTCGGGCTCGCCTGATCATGACCGAGAATAAGGAACTGGCCCTCACTCCTCTGATGGAACAGCTTCGCCCGTTGCTGATGGCCGAAGCCACGCCAGTCTACCTCGTCGGGGGGACGGTGCGTGACGCGATCCTGGGTCGTCCTATCCATGATCTCGATCTGATCGTGCCCTCGGGAGCTATCTCCCTGACGTTTCGCCTGGCGGATGCGCGGGGCTACCGTCGCGTCTACGCTCTGGACGCTGAGCGAGACGTCGGCCGTATCCTGCCGGAGGGAGAAGGGCTGACGCTCGACATCGCCCGCTTTCGTGGCCCAACCCTGGCCGATGATCTAAGGGACCGCGACTTCACGATCAACGCCATGGCGCTACCGGTCGGCGAACATACGGCCGCGGATGTCATCGACTATCATAACGGGCTAAACGATCTGGAGGCGAGACGCATCCGGATCATCCACGATCGGTCGATCGAAAACGATCCGGTTCGGGCGTTGCGCGCGGCCAGGTTCGCCGTCCAGCTGGGATTTGAACTGACCGCTGAGACTCAGGCCGCGGCCCGGGCGGCCGCCCCGATCTTGCTTCAGCGAACATCGGCCGAACGGATCCGCGATGAACTCTCGCGATTGTTGACTCTCGATGCCCCCCATTGGGGAATTGAGCTGTTGGACGAGCTGGGGTTGCTGTCGGTCGTCCTGCCGGAAGTCGCCGCGCTCGATGGCGTCACCCAGTCGCCGCCCCATCATGAAGATGTGCTGCATCATACGATGACCGTCCTTCGCTATCTGGCCCAGGTTGAGCAGCTGGTCGATGGCCGCCCTCTGGCGACCGAGTGGAGCGAAGACGTGGAGCGCCTCATCGCCCCTCACCACGAGAAATTGCGCGGGCATCTGGACACGCCGGTTGACGGCGGCTTCCCGGGGCGCTTGTTGCTGCGATGGGGCGGCCTGTTCCACGACACCGGCAAGGCGGCCACCCGAACGGTCGACGTGAACGGCCGCATCCGTTTTTTCGGGCATGACGAAGTCGGGGGGCGGGTCGCCTCGGCCAAGCTGTCCTCGCTCGGCTTTAGTAACGAGGCCGTCCGCCGGGTGCGCCACATCGTGGATGGGCATATGCGGCCGCTTCATCTGGCCATGGACATACGGCCACCCAGTCGTCGCACTGCCTATCGCTATTTCAAGGCTTTGCACGAGGCCGGACTGGACGTGGGTTTGTTGACCCTGGCCGATCACCTGGCGACATACGACGGCATCGGCGATGAGGAGGGCTGGCAGTCGCTGCTGGTCGTCGTGGGGTCGCTATTCGATACGTATTTTGGGGATTACGAGCAAACCGTCGCGCCGCCGCGCCTGCTCGATGGCCGGTCTTTGATGGATTTGCTGGATATGCCGCCCGGACATGAGATCGGCCGTCTGTTGCGCCTGCTGGAGGAAGCCCAGGCCGCTGGAGAGGTGAGCACATCCGACGAGGCCATCGCTTTCGTCAGACGGCACGCGGGAATGTAGATCAAAAGATCGGCACCCGATACGGTATCGAGGGCCGATCTGATTGCAGCCTAAATGGCCTTTCGCCCCTGGAACCCTGTATGGAGTTCGTGATAGTAAAGGATCGAAGGCTCCCCATATCGCCAGCACAAATAGACATAGCGGCCGTCGCGCTCGCAAAGGAAATCGAGCAGCCCCGACTCCAGATTCTTCAGGATGCAGCCATAGGACTGGATACGCTCGGCCAGTGATTCAATCTCCGCGAACTCGGCCACCAGTTGGGACGCCTCCGCTCCGCCGACGTCGCTATGCAGGTCGGCCAATATGCCGCTAATCGCGCGGCTCTGCAGGCTGACGCGAGCGCGTAAATCGAGCAGGCGGCCGACAAGCGGCTCCAGCTCAGGCAGAATTTCGTTTGCCTCTTCGACGGTGAAGTATCGTATCGTCATTCCGGTCTCGCCCTGTCGGTATAAAAAAAGGCGGCGGCCTTCCGACCCCCGCCCTTGATGTCTTTCAACCCGTTGGAATTAGTGGCCGCAACCACAACCGCCGCCGGCTGCCTCGGCATAGCCACCGCTGTCTTGCGTCTTAAAGGACGTACCACAGCCACAAGAGGTCACGGCATTGGGGTTCTCGATCTTGAAGCCGCCACCCATAATGCTGTCGACGTAGTCGATCGTCGCCTTGTCGAGATACATCATGCTCGTGGGATCGATGAATATCTTGACGCCGTCATGCTCGATGACGTGGTCATAATTGCGAGGCTCTGCTTCCAGGGCCATGCCGTACTGCATGCCGGAACAGCCGCCACCGGCCACGAAGACGCGCAGACCGTAGTCGGGCACATTCTTCTGGACCAGCAGATCGCGGACGGTCGCCGCGGCCGTGTCCGTTAAATAAACCGTTTCCGTCTGAATCTGCTCCAGTTCCTGAACATCCATGGTGTTTCTATCCTCGTCCCAAAGACAACGGTCATCTTTGAATGATTTCGTTGGGATTCTAGCAACGCCGCCGGTGGATGTCAATTTTTATCAAGATCTTCAACCTAATTGCCGGCCATCCCCGGTAAACCTGCCGGCTTCATGATGTCGTCGTGATAACGGGGCGATATCTCCTTGACGAGGGCAGGTGGCTTGGCTATTCTGGCAGGCGATATGGATTCAGTCACCCGATTCGTCAGAGTAAGAAAGAAGAGGGCCTCCCTTGGTATCGGCATATCATTGGGCATTGTGTTGGCTCTGGGCTTGTTGTCGGCCGCTTGCAGTGGAGGCGGCACGCCGGAACCGACGGTCGATGTACCAACGGAGGTGACGGAGGTTGAGGCCGTCAAACCGCCGCCGCTCGTCACACCGTCCATCATCCAGACATTACCCACACCCGCCGAAACTCCGATGCAGCCATCCTCCCCAACCCCGCCACCCACAGCGAGTACCGACGTCGATGCGACGGGGACGGCGATCGTTCAGGCAACCCAAACGGCCGCGCTGTCCCCTCCCACCCCGCCCGTCACCGAGGAAGCCGCCACCCCGGCCCCGACCGAGGCGATTGCCAACGAGCCGCTGCCCACGCCGATGGGCATCTATAGCTGGACGCTGAAAGTGCCCATCCTGATGTACCACTACGTCAGCGAGCCGCCGCCCGGTTCCGACATCTACCGGACGGACCTCTCCGTGAGTCCCAACTCGTTCCGCCAGCAAATGGCCTTTCTGAGCGAAAATGGCTACACCCCCGTGGACCTCTACACACTGTCGCTGGCCATCGTCAACCAGGCGACGCTGCCCGAAAAGCCAGTCATCCTCACCTTCGATGACGGCTATCTGGATATGTATGACCACGTCTTTCCCGTCCTCCAGGAATACGGCTTCACGGGGACATTCTTCATCATCAGCGATTACATCGACCAGGAACGCGAAGGATACATGACCTGGGACATGGTCACGGAGATGGCGCAGGCGGGCCACCGGATCGAGTCCCATTCCAAGACGCACCCCGACCTGAGTCAGAAGAGCCGCGACGTGCTGATTTATGAAATACTCGGCGCCCAGGAAACCATCGCCGCCCACACCGGCACGCGACCGCGCTATTTCTGCTATCCGGGCGGCACCTATAACGGCGAGACGATCGCGGTTTTGAAAGAGCTGGATTACTGGGGCGCGGTGACCACCCAGAACGGTACCTGGCACGGCTTCGACGACCGGTTCGAGTGGCGCCGCGTGCGCATTCGCAACACGACCACCATCGAAGAATACGGTTATTTACTGGATCTGGAAGGCACTTTGCACGGGAAGCCGCCGGGTTGATGCGGCCAATTGCCGGCGTGCCGGGGATGAGTTACAGTTCCTCATACCTTATTTGGACAAGCCCTCTATGGACAAAATCATCATCAAAGATTTGTTGCTTCGCGGAATCATCGGCATCAATCCGGACGAGCGAGTGAAAAAACAGGATATTCTGTTGAATATCACCATGTATCATGACATTCGGCCCGCGGCCGAAAGCGATGACATCGAGCAAGCCGCCAACTACAAGAAAATCAGCAAGCGCGTCATTGAATTCGTCGAGAGTTCGTCCTTCTTGCTGGTCGAGAGGCTGGTGACAGAGATCGCCAGACTCATCATGACCGAATTTCCCATCAGCCGCGTGCAGGTGCGAGTGGAAAAGCCTGGCGCATTGCGTTTCGCCACGTCGGTCGGCATTGAGATCGACCGGCAACGCGAGGACTTCGGATTATAGAGCGACTGCCCCCCACGACGGAAGTTCTCACGCGCGGTATGCATCTGGTCGTTCTGCTGCTCGGTTCCAATATCGACAAGGAGAGGATGTTGCCCGAGGCCGTCCGCCTCCTGGGAGAGAAAGAGAAACTACTGGCGGTCTCGCCCGTCTACGAGACCATGGCGGTGGAAGGGCGTGAACACCCCAACTTCTTCAATGCCGCCCTGTTGCTCCAGACCGACAGGTCGGCCGCGGCCCTGAAAGATGGCCCGCTGGCGAGCGTCGAACAAAAGCTCGGCCGCCGGCGCACGACGGACAAGAACGCGCCGCGCACCATCGATCTCGACATCATCCTCTACGACGATCTGATCTTCGATTACACCCCGGCCGACGACCAGCCCCGCCACATCCCCGAGCCCGATCTGCTGCTGCGCGCCCATTGCGCCTTCCCCGTAGCCGACCTGCTGCCGGAGATGGTCCACCCCGAGACGGGTGAGACGATGCGCTCGATAGCCGGCCGTATCGCCCGGGAATTGGCGGCCGAGACTGATCCGACCATCTGGAAGCGGGAAGATGTCGATCTGCGGCCGTTAATCGACGCGCCGAAGTCTAATCGCTGAGCTTTATCTCCAGCGCGTCCGCGGCGGGGTTGGCGGCCTCGTCCAACAGGGGGACGTTCTCCATCGAAGGATACCGGTACATGCCGACGCGCATGGTCAACGGCGGTTGCGGCTCGGACGAGAGCGGCAGCCAGAACCGGCTGATGACCACATCCCCCGACCGCCACTGCGTCCCCGCGAAGGCCGATCCATCGACCTGGGCGATCCTCGCGCCGCTCCCGTCCAGCAGATGATTGAAGAAGTGGTAGTCGGCCGAATCGGGGTTGTCGGCCGTTCGCCAGCGGACATCCCAGAGCGCGCCGCCGGATTGAGACCGAAGGCCCTCATAGCCGATCAGGTGAACGAAATTGGCAAGCAGCGCCGGTTGGGGCAAGGGTACGCCGGTGTCGGGCGCGGCCGCCGGCGGCAGAGCGTAAAGGGTGTAGGCGGCCGTCTCATTGATATCGATTATGGACGATCCGGCCGCGGCGGCGGCGAACAGGTCCCGGGTCGACGTGCGGCCGTCGGCCGAGACGGGTTCCAGCAGCGCGACCGACGCGGACGCCGGAAACAGTGCTTCGGCGTTAAGGTCGACATAACGTAACGGCACGTCATGGAGCAGCGCGCGGAACTCGGCCGGGAAATCCTCGCGTTCCGGGTCGGAGCCGTCGCCCACAACCAGCACCTCGGCCGCACCTGTCTCGGCCAGCATGGAGCGCGCGCGGTCGGCCGCGTCAACTTTCAGGCTCAGGGGGATGCCGAACCCGCCCGCGCCCGGCTCTCGGCCGATAGCCGCCATGAGATGGATCCACATGGCCAATTGCAGGACAGCGAGAAGGCCGATAGCCGGCCAGACGAACCGGCGCGCCCGCCTCCTGCCGACCAGATCACCAACCAGTCCCCCGGCTATCAGATAGAGCGCGGGCAGCGAGACGATGAAATAGTGGATATAGACCGGCGTGCGGTGCCACAGGAAAAACAGGATCGGGCCGAGGAACCACGCCAGACAGACAAAGATCGCTTGCGAGGCCGGATCATTCCACCGGCGGGCAATCCGGTAGACGCCCCACCCCACCGCCACAAGCAGGACGACGAGCCACACGAACCGGATGACCGCCGCGCCGGGCAACCCGGCATAACCGGGGGCGGCGATAGCCTCGATGCCCTGGCCCGTGGCGATCTCCAGAGAGAGCCACAAGGAGTCGAGCGAGACTTTGGCCGTCGCCTGGCCGGTTGAGAACGGCAACCCGCCCTCGGCCCGCATTCGCCCCCCTAAATACCAGAGGAAGGGCGCGGCCGTCAGCCCGGCTAACACTCCGCCCATCACAAATAGTCGCCAATCGACCCGACGGCGAAAGACGACAAGGAACAGCAAGGTGGCGGGAACGAGGCCGAGCGCCGACGGATGAATCTGCACGGCGACGGCCAGAAAGATTAGGTGAGGGATGATGGCGCGGGGACGCCCTTCAACAAAGGCCAGCGCGGCGGCAATGGCCCAGCCGACGGCGAAAACCGGCAGCAAGTTCTGCGCCCAGATTTTGCGCGAGAAGATGATGGCCCACGGGCTGACGGCCAGCATCAGGGCGGCGACGGTCGCAGCCTGAACGCCCCAATAGCGACGGCCGAGCCAGTAGACCCCGGCGACGGCGGCCACGCTGAGCAGGCCTGTGAAGAGCGTCGCCGCGTAGGGATGCCGCCAAACGAACAGCGGCAGCGAATAGAGCCACACGCTCATCGGCGCGTTGGGGAAGCCGACCGAACTGCTGATGCCGCGCAGGGCAAACTCACCCTTGCTCATCTCCAGCGCCGCCGTCAACAGGCGGCCTTCGTCAGCCTTGAACTCCGTCAGGCCGGGCAAGGCCAGGCGCACGACGGCGGCCAGGAGCAAGATGCCCAGCAACACGGCCGCCTCGGTCCGTGACACGTTATCACGCTTGCCTGCGGGCACGCCCGGAAACGATTCAGTCATCATGCCGGTCAAAATCGAGGGTCAGGCTGACGGGACAATGGTCGGAACCCGTCACATCGGGATGAATGGCCGCGCCGGCCACGCGCGGCCCCAGGTCGGGCGAGACGAAGAAATAGTCCAGCCGCCAGCCGATATTCTTCTCGCGCGAGGCCGACACCTGCGACCACCAAGTGTAGGCTCCAGCCTGGTCGGGGTGGCGCGTCCGGTAGGTATCAAGATAGCCGCGGCCGACGACCTGATCCAGCCACGCCCGCTCGATGGGCATGAAGCCGGTCGTGTTCTGGTTTTGCCGCGGCCGCGCCAGGTCGATCTCCTGGTGGGACGTATTCACATCGCCGCAAAAGATCACCGCCCGGCCTCGCGATCGCCAATCCTCGATATAGTCCAGAAAGTCAGCCTTGTACTGCATCTTAAAGGGCACGCGGCTGTGGTCGCGGCTGCCGTTGGGGAAGTAGGCGGTGATGAACACAAAATCGCCATAGTCGGCCACGATGGTGCGGCCCTCGCGGTCGTAGGCCTCAATGCCGAGACCGATCTGAACCGACAGCGGCTCGAGCCGGCTGTAGAGGGCGACGCCGCTGTAGCCCGCGCGCTCGGCCGACGCCCACCAGGTATGGTAACCGGGCGGGTTACGAAGCTCATCGGGCAGCTGCTCGGGGCGGCATTTGGTCTCCTGGATGCCGAGGATATCGGGTCGGGCGCTCTCCAGCAACGCCGCAAATGCTCCCTTGCGATGAACGGCGCGCAGCCCGTTGACGTTCCAACTGGTGAGGTTGAGCATGGGGAGTGTATTGTAGCATGTTTGTGAAGGTCTCGTTCCATTCAGATAATTGAACCGGCATCGCCCACGAGCTACAATCCATTCGATGGAACAAGCCAATGGTCGCCCCACGAATCTCTATGATCTAGGCCGGGATGAGCTACGCGGCATGCTGGCCGAATGGGGCTACAGCGACTATTACGCCGGGCTGATCTGGTCGGGCCTCTATCGCGACCTGGCGGCCGATCCCAGCGACATCCCCGGCTTGCGGCCGGATCTGCAACAGCGGCTGGCGGCCGGGACGACGGTCGGTACGCTAACCTCGCAAACCGCTATCGACAGCGCCGACGGCCACACGCGCAAGTACCTGCTGGGATTAGAGGACGATCAGGCCATCGAGACGGTGCTAATGTACTTTCGCGGCCGGGCCACGGCTTGCGTCAGCACACAGGTGGGCTGCGCGATGGGTTGCGTCTTTTGCGCCACGGGGCAGATGGGCTTCCGGCGACACCTGACTCCGGGCGAGATCGTCGCTCAGGTCGTCCATGTGGCCCGGATGCTGCGCGAACGCGACGAGACGCTGCGCAATATCGTCCTGATGGGCATGGGCGAGCCGCTGCACAACTACGACGCCGTGATGGCGGCCATGACCACGGTGATGGACCATCGCGGGCTGGCCATCGCCCCGCGCTTTATCACCCTGAGCACCGTCGGTGTGGTTCCCGGCATCCGGCGGCTGACCGAAGAGCGGCGACCCTTCCGGCTGGCGGTCAGCCTCCACGGGGCCACCGACGCGGAACGGCGACGGCTGGTGCCCCTCGCCCGGAAGTGGTCCTTGTCCGAGCTAATCGACGCCTGCCGCGACTATAGCGAGACGCTGGGACGGCGCATCTTCTTCGAGTGGGCGCTCATCGACGACGAAAACGACGGGCCGGAGCAAGCCCACGCGCTGGGCAGCCTGTTGCAGGGGCTGGACGCTCACCTGAACCTGATCCCTCTCAACCCCACCATTGGCTACGACGGCCGCCCGGCCGACATCACCGCCGTGAAAGCATTCCAGCGGGTGCTGGCCGACTACGGCTTGCCCAGCACCGTCCGCCAGCGTCGGGGGATCGATGTGGCCGCCGGCTGCGGTCAACTGGCCACGGCCTCCTAAGTTAGACAACTCCCGCAGTTTCATCAGACCGCCACACCGAACAGCCGCGATCAAATACAGGCAGTTTATCGGTCAGATTCCTCTCGCTGACTCCAGTCGGGGTCGCGCGTGGTGTAGATCAGCGGCAAGCTGACCACGGTCACGGCGTACTTCACCGCCAGATTGAACAGGAAGATCTGCCAGACCACCGGCCAGGGCAGGCTGAGCGAGCTGTTCTCCAGACCCGGCAAGGGACCAAAGGCGACGACGGCGAAGATGAAGGTATCGATGGGGACGCTGATGCTGTTGCTGGCGAGGACTCTGGCCCATTGGTAGCGAGTGGTCACCTTGGTCACAAACCAGTGGTAGATCTCGGTATCGACCAGTTCGCTGACGATCTCGGCCAGGATCGAGGCGATGACAATACGCCAGACGGGGCCGAGGATCGCCGTGAACGAGTCGCCCAGTCCCCAGGCGGGATCGCTCGGCACGCGCGCCGTCCAGGCCAGATAGACGGCCATCACCAGGTTGATGCCCGCGGCCGAGATGATGAGCGTCTGGGCGTTGCGTTTGCCCAACATCTTGTGGACGACGTCGCGCAGGGTGAAGGTGACGGGATAGATAAACGTGCCCATGTCCACCGCCAGACCGGCCACGATGCCGATCTTCAGACTGGCGATGTCGGACAACATTTGCGCGCCGGCATAGGCGGCGACGACCACGATCGCCATCCGGCTAAACGTGACGGCCGCTGCCCGAGGGGCAACGGCCGGAGATTGAAGCTGAGCCATTTCGATTCTCCTTGTTTTGTTCAGGCGGGTGCATCGACCGCCGCAGTTTTTTCAGGCCGGGTAGTCTGCCACCGGCGGGAGGGAGTATAGCAGGAAAAGCGGTTCAGGGTCGAGTGAACGAGTGGATGCAAAGCAGCATGCCGTCGACCAGCCGGACCGTGGCGCGGTTGGCGGTCATTTCATTACTGATCCCCCGGGCGGGACCAAAGGCCAGGGTCTCATCGTGCAGGGGCCAGCGCAAACCGGTCGTGTCCCGCACCCTGGCCGGGCCGCCAAGCGGGATGAGCGACAGGGTATCTCCGGCGCGGCCGTTAATCACGGCCTCGGCGATGATGAGACGCGCCGTCTCTTGTTCGTCGACAAAAGTCACCGGCCGGGCGATCAATTCCGGGTGGGCCAGCAGGGTGATATTGGCGAGCGTCTGGTCAAGACGGCCGCCGAAGCCACCCAAAACCAGCAGCTCGGCCTCGGGAAATCGACGCCCGGCAAACAACAGGGCCAACTCCAGATCGGTCTCATCCTTGGCCGAGGGGTAGCGGATCACCTCGATGTCCCAGCCGGGGATCCGCTCCTCAACGCCTTCCGGCAGCGAGTCGAGATCGCCGATGAGCACGTCGGGGACGCGACCCAGCGCGAGAGGAAAGCGAATCCCGCCGTCGGCGGCGATGACCGCGCGGGCGCGGCCGAGGTAGGGTTCAATCCAGGTGGTGTCTTCGATGACGCCATTGGCGAAGATGAGAACGTAATTCGTGGGGATTTCCATGACAACCAAGCAGACCTCAATCGGGGTATCGTATCGCCACGGGCCAAGCCGCGCCACCGTTATCCCGTCACAATCAGGGTCTTTCAATCATCGGTGACAACATCAACCTTGTCGCGTGGCCGCGAAGCGCCAAAACGATTACACTCGATACATCTAACAGTTGCGGTCAATTTCTTATGAGCAATCAAAACAACGATCGGGAAGACGGCTGGCGTGTCAAGTTACTCACGGAGGTGGGCGAACTGCGAACTTCGGTGGTGGACGGCTGGCGGGCCATCGGGATCGATATACGCAACGGAATACGGCGGATGCGCAAGGAGCGCCTCGATTACCTGGTGCTGCCTGTGGGCGGATCCATGCCGGAACTGGACGCCCCGCCCCGGAGGTTTCCGATGAGCTGGCTGCCTTTCCCCGGCCGGCCGTTGAGCATGGCCTGGCTGCATGACCGGCTGCGTGCGGTCACCGACGCCGATAACGTGCGCGGCGTCATCTTTGTTTTCACCGGCTTTAGCGCCGGACTGGCGACCCTGCAAAATTTCCGAACGGCCGTCGCGCGGTTGCGGGCAGCGGGCAAGGAGGCCATCGTCTACACACCCTATCTCGACCTGGCCCATTACTATGCCGCCACTGCCGCCGATCGCATCATCGCTCCACCCGGCGCCCGGTTCGATGTGCTGGGTCTCTATACCGAGATCACCTTTTTGAAGGACGCGCTGGCTCGCGCCGGCCTGGAGGTGGACGTCGTCCAAATCTCGCCCTACAAGACCGCTTTCGACCGCTTCAGCCAATCGGATATCACCCCCAAGCATCGCGAGCAACTGGATCGGTTGCTGGATGACCAATACGACATGCTGACGGCCGACATGGCCGCCGGCCGCGGGCTATCCCAAGATGAAATCAAATCGCTGATCGACCGCGCTCCTTTCTCCGTCGAGGAGGCCCACCGGTTGGGGCTGATCGACCACGTCGCCTACGAGGACGAATTGCGCACCTTGTTGGGCCGACAAATGAGACCCGCCCCGGCGAACGACCCGGCTGCGTCATCCGGCAAGGGGGATGAGACCGGGGCAAGCCGGGGAACGCGGCCGCCCGAAGCCAGGCTGATGACCTGGAAAGGGGCGCGCCGGGTACTCATCCAGCGGACACGTCGCCAGGAACGCCGATTCATCGGAGTTGTATCTCTCGAGGGCATGATCACGACGGGAACCAGCAACAAGCCACCCATCAAACTGCCCCTCCCTCTCATCGGCAGCGAATCCGCGGGCGATCAGACCGTCGTGGGGCAGCTGCGACGAGCGGAGAAGATGCCCAATATGGCGGCGCTGATCTTCCACGTCGATTCCGGCGGCGGCTCGGCGTTGGCCTCCGACCTGATCGCCCGGCAGATCGAGCTGTTGGCGGCCAAAATGCCGGTCGTCATCTACATGGGCAACATGGCGGCCTCGGGCGGCTACTACGTGGCCGCGCCGGCCAGCCATATCATGAGCCAGGAGGCTACCCTCACCGGCTCCATCGGGGTCATCACCGCCCGATTCAGCTCGGCGGGACTCTACGAGCGGCTATCCGCCAATCGGGTCACTCTGGAACGCGGCGAACACGCCGGTCTTTATCGAGACACCAGCCCCTGGACCGAGGCCGAGCGCGCCATCTTTCAGCAGACAATCGTCGAGATCTACGATCAATTCAGGGGAATTGTGAGCAAGAATCGGGGGATGACATCTGACGAAGTGGATGAGATCGGCCTGGGCCGGGTGTGGACCGGGCGCCAGGCGTTGTCGCGCCGGTTGGTGGACAGCCACGGCGACTTCCTGGACGCGGTCAAAAAGGCGGCCGAACTGGCCGCCTTACCTACCGATGATCTCTATGCTATTCCGGTGCTGGTCCTGTCTTCACGCGATCCCGGCTACACCTTGCCGGCCGCGGGCCACTCGCAGGTTATCGAGGAATTGACCCGGTTGCTCTCGGGCGAGCAGCTGAGATCGCTGAACGGTCGGCCACTGCTTCTCCTACCATACGATTTGCGGCTCCGGTGAATAGTCCGCGGCCGTATCCAGCCAATCCTTGACCCGGCTTTTCGGTTCGCGAAGATGAATGGTCACCATGGAATAGGCGCCTTCCGACAGCCGTTCCAGCCGGTAATTTAGTTTCAGCAGCATGGCCCAGGTGGCCTCGTTACTGTTCTGCACGGTCCCGAGAAGCTGTTCGTAGCCATCGTCCTCAGCATATCGAATGAGCAGACGCAGCAGGGCAGTTCCAATACCCTGCCGATGGAGATCATCGCGGACCGAGACGGCGATTTCGGCCTGCAAGGGATTTAACTCAACATAACGAGCCGCGCCAACCAGCGCGCCTTCATGACCGGGCAGATCGGCAAAGGCCGCCAACCCGTAGCTGGTCGTTTCCACCAGGTGGGCGATTAGTTCGGCCTCCGACCAGATTCGGTCCATGGGCACATTATCGGCCGACTGCATGAACCGGCTATAGCGACTGCCCGAACTCATGTGTTCAAACAGGTCAACCAGGTATGGAGCATCATCAGGCCCCAGGGGACGAACGCGCACCGTCAGGCCCGATTTGGTCTGAAATGTATCGATCGTACTTGTGGTTCTCATATTTATCCTATTATGACGCATTGCGTCATACAAAGAATACCATGACACAAAATAAAAATCAATACCCCGGCCGCTTTCCAACGCGATGTTAACGGAGGCAAGGTATACAGGCTATTAAGGTGAAGCCTTAATCAGGCATGGAGGATCCCACTGTGCTCCTCGGACAGTCGTCCATAACCCAGGTGGGGATCATCCATCCGATATGCAACCTTTACCGGCCTGAAGCGTAATGTACGGTAGCGAGACAAGCTGATATTATTACGTGTCGGAAGCGTCGTATTTCCCCGGCATCGACACAGTTTTTGGCGAGACAAGGAACAGAACATGAGTAAAAACGACAACGATTCCCTGCGAGCATCACTGGCAGAGCTACCCTTCATCAGTCCGGCTCAGGTAGAGCAGTGGGTCGATCTGCAACAGACGATCGATCGCACGCGAGATTATCTCATCCGGGCCGTTCCCCAGGCACAGCACAGCATTGACGAAGCCCAGAAAATCCTGGCCCAGCGTACCTACACCCTCGTCTTCTTCGGCGGCACGGGCGTGGGCAAGAGCACCCTGATCAACGCGCTGCTCGGTCGCAACCTTTTGCCGACCGGCGCGGTGACGGCCGTCACCGGCACCATCGTCTATATCGAGCAAGCCGATGAGAACGAGGCCGAGTCGCTCGTCCTGAACTACTGGAACAAGGATGAATTCGCCGACCGCGTCCGTCGCCTGTGCCAGTTGGCCGAAATCGACAGCTTCGACATCTCCAATTCCGGGGAGCGCGAGCAAGCCAAAAAGGATATCGAGGCGCTGGAAGAGTCCCGCAAGGACGAGGCCAAGACCGAGCGCGACGAATTTCTGGATATCATCCTCGACTGCATCGAATCCTACGAGAACAACAAGGCTCTCTACAAGGAGGGCGCTCCGGCTCCGGTCAACCTGTCCCTCGATAACCCGGATTCGCTCAAGCACTTGCGCGAGGACAGTTTCAAGGGCAGCAATCAGCGTCAAATTCGCCTGATTCGGTCGGCCACCTTCCGCATTCACCCCAAGGCGGGCGTCCCGAACCTGCTGATGAACGGTTATTTGCGCATCGTCGACGTGCCCGGCCTGGGCGCGGGCATGCGCCTGCACGAAGCCATCACGCTGGAAGAGATGAAGCGCGAGGACGCGATGGTCGTTCTGGTGACCGATGCCGGTCGCCAGAGAGTTGACGAGATGAAATCGCTTTCGGCCGTCAACTGGATCAAGGAAAATCGGTTGTTCGGGCTTAGCGGCGGCGATCTGGACGAGGCGGCCTCGAAGATCTTCCTGGCCGTCAACGGCGCCAATGTCCGCCAGGCGTTCGACCGGCTCAACTCCGGCTTGCCCGAGGCTGAACTGGAAGTCAAGGACGTGACCCGCTATATCGCCCCCAACTATTGGGAGCGCTACAGCAACCGCGGGCACAATCGACCCTATTTCCTGGTGATGGCTCCTCCGGCGCTCTATGTGCAAGACCCCGAACACGCCCCTGAGGAATTTGCCAGCGAGACCGAGCGCATCCTGAAAGTTTTCAAGGACCAACTCGGCACGGTGGCCACCAAGGACCCGCTGGAGCCGGAGACGAAAGAGGCGCTGCTGAAGCTGAGCGAAGTGCCGCTGTTGCGCGAGAGCCTGATTCATTTCATCCAGCATGAGCGCGTCCGCAGCCAGTTGCGCGAGGCGGCCACCCGCACCCGCAACTCCCTGCAGGCGCTACGATTCTATTATGAGAAACAACTGGCCGCCCGCGGCGTCCAGCCCCCCTTCTCCACCAGTTGGGAGCAACTGCAGGAGCGACGCTACGAGAATGTCCTCAACCGGCAGCAGAAGGAATTGCCACGGGCGTTCCACAATGCCCTGTTGGAACTGAGCAGCCGCACCAACAACGACGAGCGTTTCCGCCAGATGCTGCGGCCGACGCTGAACGGCATCAAGGGCATGGTCCAGGATTCCGTCCAGCGCGAGGTCGAGATGCTGCTGGAGAACTACGGCACCGAGTTCTGGGACGGCCGCGACGTCACCTACGACAACCTGATCTGGGGCACGAGCGGCATCGAGGTGCCGATCAAGCGCATCCTCTTCCAGGTCGAACTGGTGATGCAGGATGCCGTCTCGAAGTTCATGCCCGAGGCGGGCGACATCATGGCCGCCGAACTGGAGCGGACACTGGAGGCGCACGAGATTCTCTCCCGCCTGGACCGTTCGGCCTACGGGCAAGAATATACCTATATCGTTCCCGGTGAAGCCGAGAATGCCATATCGCTCAATGATGCCTATCGGACGATCATCAGCCGTATCGGCCGCAACTTCCGCTACATCTGCCAACAGGCGACGATGTACGAACTGATGAGGAACGACCGCTCGGTTCATTCGCGACTCTATGCCGGAGAGCAGGAACTGGCCCTCCCGACCAACGAGCGCTTGCTCGACGTAGCCCTCTATGGGCCGGAGCGAGTCGCGCGCGAGATCGCCGCGTCGATGCCGCAACTCAGCGCCGCGACGGGCAATGAAGCGACCCCGCAACCGGTCGAGGAGCCGATCGAGATCAACATCCTGGACACGCCCATCGGCGGAACAACCCCCGACTTCGACATCAGTTTCCTGGGCGAGGGTCAGACAGCCCCGGTCGCGGCCGATCTGGAGGCCAGCTACGCCGACCTGCTGGACAACGTAGCCGTCAAGGTGAACCGCATCTTCGCCGCCATCATCGACGATCTGTTCAGTGACGACGATTTGCTGCCGCGCTTGCGCCGCCTGTTCTGGCTGGAGGCCACCAAGGCCGAGCGAGACTTCAACAATCTGCTGGTCAAGCCCATGCTGCGCCAGCACGACCGCAATCTCCACAAGCCCGAGCTGCGCAAGGCGCTGGAGGTCGATCTGGAATCCGTCTCCGATATGGAAGAGTTGATGCGCGTCTGGGACGGTCTGCATCAGTTGGAATCCGGGATGACGATCTGACGAGGACGAGAGCTATCGGCCGCCGAACGGCGTGATTCGAGGCAACTCGATCGACCACCGGCGGCCGTCCTCCAATTGGGAGTAAGCGATGCAAGAATCCGCCCAAAAGCAAATACAGGCCTTCCCGGGCAAGGCCCAGCAGGTCGCGTTTGCCGGTCGCCTGCTCGAATGGCTGAATCATGACCTCAATCCCCACGGCGAGCCGCTGGCCGAATCGCGGGCCAGGGCGCTCTTGCTGGCGGCTAATGTGCTGGATGAGCCGACGCGCCACAGCTTCGCCCAGGCGGTCGATTCCGAGCAGGGGATGCGGCTGGCGCTGTATGGCCTGCTGAGCGAAAGCGGCCTGTCCGAAAACGAAGAAGTCGCCGCCCTGGCAACCGCCGCCGCGGGCCTGTCCGGCACGGCCGACAAGGCCCCTGCCCCGTCGTGGCTGGCGCTGGCCGTGGCCGCGTTCGCCTGGCGCAGCGATTTTCTCCTCGACAGTTTCGATCCCGCCTCGCCGCCCAATCCCTACAGTCCGGCGGGACAGGTGTTGAAGCGCGCGGCCTACTTCATGCGACAGGAAGTTCAACGGAGCGCCACCGAACGCGACAAGCTGAGCCGCAAACTGGCCCATGTCACGGGCGGTGCGCCGTCGCTCGACACCCTGAATCCGGCAGGGCCGATTCCGCCGTTGCCGCCCTTCTATCGGCCGCCCATCCCCGAGAACTACCCCGAATATAACCCCGGCATCGAGGTGTCGCCGGATGAACTAAGCCATCCCGCAATGCCGTCGCGCCAGGGATCGATCAGCATCACCGATGATGACCTGGCCGGAACGGGGACCGGCGCGCCGATCATCCAGCCGCCGTTGCACATCGATCTGTCATCGGCCGAGCCACCGGCACGGCCGACAACGCTGCCGCCGGCGCCGCCACGCCCCCATGTGGTGATGCCCAACGCGGCCGTGGCGGCACATTCCGGGGGCGCTCGGCCCAAAAAGCGCGGCCGCAACGAGATGAAGGCGACCAAACTCCAGATCGTCGTGCAGGAGCGGCCGGACGGGCCGGGGCTGTACGGCTTGCAGGTGCGCGTCAGTTCGCGCGGCATCCGGCGCTATGTGGCCGGCACCACCAACAAGGACGGCGAGTTTGTTTGCGAGCTGCCGGTGCGAACGGACACGGGCCTGACCTATGACGTCGACGTGACCTGGCCGCGGGAATACGGCAATGAAGTCGAGCGCAAGTCGATCACGCTGAACGCCGACCGGACCCACTTCACGCTGCCATTCTATCGCGCCCTGAAAGGTTAAGCCTGGAACGATATGGCCGAGGGCGACCGCTTGCAGATTACCGCGGAGGATATCGAATCGCAGGGTCATCGCGTCACTACCCCTCCGGTTCTGACCATCCGGCCGGAGGATGTGCCGGCGGCCGCGCTGCTTCCCGTGTCCCGGTCGGGCCACACCCTGCTGATCACGTCGGAGGACGTCGCCGCCTTTGAACCGGCCGGCGAGGAAGTCGTGGCCGTGCTCGAACAAAAGGCTTTTGCGTTGGTCAACGAAGCGCGCTCTGAACACCTCCCGAAATGGATGAGGCGCGGGCCGTTGCAGTGGCACCCGGCGCTGGCTCTGGCCGCCCGCCGTCATTCGGCCGACATGCTCGAACGACGCTATGTCGCCCACACGACGCCGGAAGGGATCACCGTCGGCAAACGGCTGGATCGCGACCATATCAGCTATCTGGCCTGTGGCGAGAACATCGGCGTTGTCTACGGCCCGGCCAGCCACGGCGAGCGTGGCGTGCTGGAGATCCACGCGGCTTTCATGAACCAGCCGCGCCGATTGACGAACCATCGCGCCAACATCCTTAATCCGGTATGGACCCACGTGGGCATCGGCGTCGCCTATGCGCCCGAGGGGCAGATCATCGTGACCCAGAACTTCGTGGCCACGCTGACTCGGCCGGCATAGAACCCGGGTTGTTCAGAAAAACCCGGTTACGAGGAAAATCAGACAGAGGAATTTCATGACGGATTCGGAATTAATCGTTATCACCGACCCCGACAGCGACCGGTACCATACCTTCGGCTACATCAGCTGGTGGCAGCAGGAAGTCGTGCGCAACGCCACGGTGCTGGTGATCGGGGCGGGCGCGTTAGGCAACGAAGTGCTCAAGAATTTGGCCCTGATGGGCATCGGCAACATCCTGATCGCCGATTTTGACACCATCGAGGACAGCAATCTCAGCCGTTCGGTGCTGTTCCGGACAAGCGACCGCGGCCGCCGCAAGGTCGACGCCGCCGCCGACTCCGTCAAGGAGATCAACCCGGACGTGAAGGTCAAGGCCTGGCACGGCGATATCAACTTCGAGATGGGGTTGGGCGTGTTCCGCCACGTCGACGCCATCGTCGGCTGCCTGGACAATCGCGAGGCGCGCCTGTCGATCAATCGCTTCAGTTGGGCGGTCAATCGGCCGTGGGTCGATGGGGCCATCCAGGAGTTGATGGGCATCGTCCGCGTCTTCCGGCCGGGTGAGGGGGCCTGCTACGAGTGCACCCTGACGGATATGGACTATCAGATCATCAACCTGCGCTACTCCTGCCCGCTGCTGGCGCGACAAAACATCCTGCAAGGCAAGGTGCCGACGACGCCGACCAGCGCGTCCATCGTCGCCGCCTTCGAGACCCAGGAAGCGCTCAAGCTCATCCACGGCATGGAAGTGCAGCCCGGCAAGGCGCTGATGATCAACGGGCTGACCAACGACATCTACACGACGGAATATCCGGTGAAAGAGTTTTGCATGAGCCATTCGACGCTCGACCCGATCGTGGAGTTGCCGGAGGCGACGGCCGTGGGGACGACCCTGGCCGGCCTGCTGGCGCTGGCCCGCGAGCGGCTCGGCCCGGAGGCCGTGCTGGAGTTCGACAGCGAGCTTGTGGTCTCGATGGTCTGCGGCGCTTGCGGCAACGAGGAGCCGATCTTCCAGCGGATGGCGCGGCTGTATGAAGAAGCGGCCGCCTGCCCCAATTGCGGGGCCAAGCGCGAGATGCATCTGACCCACCGCATCGACGGGTCGGAGGATTTCCTCGGCCGCACGTTGGCCGAGGTCGATGTGCCGCCGCTCGGTATTATCCGGGCGCGAAACGGCAGTGAACGTTTATACCTGGAGTTGACGGGAGACAAGGCGACGTTTTTGCAGTTCGCCTGACCCGATGAAAAAAGGCCGGGGCTTCCGGCTGCAACCGCAACCCCCATAATGCGTATTGTGTTATGAATCAAAACGATGGAGGCTTTTGAATAAAATGGCGAGTACAAAGGTAATCATTTACGATCCGACCGGTTCCAAGAAGACCCCGGTTGAACTGCCCGACGACGTGCCGATGCGCCGGCTGATCCCCGCTCTGGTGAGCAAGATGGGACTGCCGACAACGCAGGGCGCCAATCCGATCACCTATCGGTTGGACCACCGCTCCTCCGGCAAGCGACTCGGCGATGAGGAATCATTGCGGGACGCGGGCGTGAAGGAAGATGACATCCTCAGCCTGTTCCCCGAAGTTACGGCCGGCTAAGGTCCGGGATGGCCATTCGGGTTTGCGAACGATTATCGGCCGCAACGCTCGGCGCCTTCATCCGACCCATCCGGGTGCGAACGCATCCGTCCACGGTACCGAACATGCCCTTCCGAAGACACGCCCGACGCCGGTAAGCGTAGGGGGCGGTCGCCGGAAGGGCATCTGATTCAGGCTATTACAGGTAGGAGTGTCCCATGCCCTTTGACATTCGTGAAACCCGATTGCGCAACGACTACCAGCGTGTGCGCGATCTGGCGAATCGGAGTGAACTGATCCATGTCGTCAGAACTGAAGGCGATCCGCCGGAGAAGTATCTGATCCGTTACACCTGCCGCGGCGTGGAAGGCCTCTCCGGTTCAAACCAGCCCGTCTACCGCGAGCAGCATGATGTGACCATCTATCTGCACGCGGAATACCCGCTGAAACAACCGCAACTCAAGTGGGTGACGCCCATCTTCCACCCCAACATCCACGTCACCGGCGCGGTTTGCATCGGCGCGTGGTGGCCGGCCAAGACGCTGGACGAGCTTCTCCTGACGCTGGGCGAGATGATCCAGTACAAGAATTACGAGCCGCGAGACCCGATGAATTCCAAGGCGGCCGCCTGGGCCATCCAGCGCAAATCGCTGTTTCCCGTCGACCGCCGGGAGCTGAAGGGGCAATCCGTGGCCGACCTGATCGTCATTCGCGACGAGGAGTCCAATGACCTCGGTATCAAAATCGGCTGATCCGGCCGGCGACTTGCCGCCTCAACCGGAGCCTACGGCGGCCGAAGCGACACAATACGACACGGTGGCCTCCCATCGCCAGGCGCTGACGGGGCTGCCTTTCCGCCAGCCGCCCGCCCCGCTGTCCAATTGGCTGAATCACGGCGAAACCCCCGGCGAGGGGCAACCGGTCGTGCTGATTCACCAGACGGCCGTTCTTCAGGTGATCGCCCATAGCCGCAGCAACATGGATTGCGAACTGGGCGGCGCGCTGCTGGGCCATGCCTATCGCTACCGGAACGGCACCATTGTCGAGGTGAAGGCTGCGCTGCCGGCCACAAGCGCCGACCACGGCCCGGTCCATTTCACCTTCTCGGCCGATTCCTGGTCGAAGCTCCACCGCGACCGCGCGGCTCATTACCCGAATCTGGACATCATCGGCTGGTTCCACACGCACCCCGACCTGGGTGTTTTTTACTCCAGCGACGACGTGGTGGTCCATTCGGCCGCTTTCACATTGCCCTGGCACATCGGCCTGGTCGTCGACCCCGTGCGCGACGAGGCCGCCTTCTTTGGCTGGGTCAATGGCAAACTGGCGCCGCTGAACGGCTTCCACGAGCTGCCCGAGCGACAGCCTGAGAGCCAGGTTCCGTGGCGAGCCGTGCGAACGACGGTGTGGGATCATCCCTATGAGACGGACTCCCGCACGCAGGCCGGGGACGACAGTCATGTCGTGCTGGCTCGCAGCGGACGGCCGTTATTTTCCGGTCGCGAGTTGGGCCTGATCGCCTCGGCCGCAGCCTTATTACTGTCTTTTTTTTTAATCTTCGGCGCCGTTCTACCCCTAATGAACCGGGTCAACCTCCTGGAGACGACGGTTCTTAATTTGGCCCAGGCGTCACTGACCGACAGCAACAGCCTGACCTGCCCCGACCCGCGACTGCGCATCCTCTCCCCGCTCAGCGGGCAGGGGTATCCCGTCGGATCGGCCATCCAGATCGTCGGCACGGCCGAATATCCCGGCGCGCGGCGCTACCAGGTCGATGCCCGGGCCGCCGGGGCCGGGCAATGGGGGATGATCGGCCGCTCGAACCGGGACACCCGCCTTGGCGAACTGACCCAATGGGACACAGCCGGACTGCCGGCGGGCAGCTATGAATTACGCCTGTCGCCGGTCGACGCCAACAATATTCGCCTGGCGGACAGCAGCCCGTGCGTTATCTCGCTCAGCCTGATGGCCACAAGCGCCGGCCAACCATAACGATATGACCGACAAGACCGATTACACTTACGCAGCACAGATCACGCTCCATCTGCCGGGCAAGGGCAACGCCGCATCGGTCGTCGTCACCCTGATCCCGACCGACCGGGTGCCGCTGAACGGCCAGGCCAAGCCGCTCTCGGAGTGCACCCCGGCCGAATTGAGCGCCTATGGCGAAGCCCTGGAAGCCGAAGTCTGGGACGCCTATGAGGCGATCTCTTTGCTCGACTTGCGCGAGCGGTCGGCCGTCGATATTCGTGTCACGGCCCTCGACGACGGCGGGCAAGCCGTCGATGAGGTAACGGATTGGCTCGATCAGGCAATCGTTTTGCCGATAGCGGCGGAGGCCGAACCCGCCATCACCAGCGAAGACCAACCCGCGACAAACGAGGGCGAAGAAGCCGGGGAGGCGCCCCCGTCCCCGGCCGAGCCGGCGATAACGATCATTCCGACAACGACCGAGGCGGCCAAGAAGGCCAAACCCGCCCCACAAGAGGAACCGCCCCCCCAAGCCAAACTCGAGCCGACGACGATCATCCCCAGCCAGGCCCGTGTGCGCGTGGCCGGCGGGCGATTGCCTCTGGCGGAGGCGGGCGGCGCGGCGGCCGACATTTTGCTCGACGAAGCCCCGTTGCGAGCCATGCAAGCCCACGCGCTGAGCAGCCTCGATCGCGAGGTGGCCGGGGTCATGGTCGGCCGCCAGCCGGAGAAGCAGCCGGACGGCCGCTATCTGGTCCACATCATCGACAGCATCGTGGCAAAACACACCGTCATGCAGGGCGCGAGCGTCACCTATACCCCCGAAAGCTGGCGCTACATGACCGACACACTGTGGGAGCGCTACCCCGACGAATCCGCGGTGATCGTCGGCTGGTACCACACTCATCCGGGGTTTGGCATCTTTCTGTCGGGCATGGATCTGTTCATCCACCAGAACTTTTTCACGCAAGTCTGGCACGTCGCCTATGTGCTGGACCCGCGAGCGCGCACCAGCGGCTTTTTCTGCTGGAATCGGCCGAAGACGAAGGTTAATCGTTATGATTTCATGTGGCCGGAATGGTCGGCCGGTTCGTGGTAGCCGTCCGAGAGATTAAGCGGCATGGAAACAGAGGATGGATATGATGTATAATCAAAATCCGGAAGCGCTGCACGGCGGCATGGCGACGACGGCCAACCCGCCTCATCATAACGGCCGGGTTCCCGCTTCCGGGTTTCGAGTCATGGACGAACAAGAGTACCCTCTGATTCATATCACGGACAACGACATCGCCGAGGCCAATCGGCTCAGTCTGTCGTGTCCCATTTGCGGCAGCGCGGTTGAGGACCACACGGACGGCGCGGCCCTGGTGCCGGTCGTTTGCGATTCTTGCGGCACGCTCTATCATCGCGCCTGCTGGGAGCAGAGCGGCGGCAAGTGCGCCGTGCTGGGCTGCGGCAGTACCAAATTCCACGTCCACGGCATGGACATGGGCCCGGTGCTCAAGGTCAAATACACCGATCTCGGCCCCCACTCGGCCAACGGCCAATCCTCCACCAGCGCCCGGAATCGCAAGCTGAAAGATGAGCAGCGGCGACAGGTGCGCAACATGACCCTGTTCCAGCGTTTCTGGCGCTGGCTGTTCGACCAGATCAAGATCAATCAATAACAGTGAGGCCGCTCATTCAAGCGGCCTTTATCCTCATCCATGATTCGCGCCCACCACATCGCCGAAACGTCAGCTTTTCTGGGGCAGACGTGCGCCTTGTGCAAGCAGGAATTCGTCCTCGGCGATGAGATCGTCATCTGTCCGGAGGACGGCAGCCGCCACCACGCCGGCTGCTGGCAGGCCAATGGCAACAAGTGCACGGCTTATGGCTGCACCGGAGCGGGAGCGATCGGCGTGCCGGAGCAACCGCAAGGGCGTCCGGTTCGGGAGCGCCCCGGCAGGCGGCCGCGCGTCATCACCCAGAGGCCGGAGCAACCCCATGCCCGCCCGACCGCGGCCCGCCCCATCCCCAACGCGACTGGCTCCAAGGTGCGCACGCTGCCGGCCGGCAGTGTCGGCTGCGCCCGTGCCTGCCTTATCATCGCCATCGCCCTCGCCATCGTGCTGTTTGCCGTGGGCTGCTTTGGGCTGTGGGCCATCGCCGACTATCTGATGCTGAATTTGTTCCATTTGCCGTATCGTCCGCCCCTGGACACGGGAGTAGTGATTATGTCGCTGCTGGCTGTGTAGCGACTCACAGTACCGCGCGCTTGCGCTCAATCGAACAATAACAGCCCGACCTGCCCATCCGCCGTCGTTCCACAAGCAATGATTGCCGGCGAGATGAATAATAAAGGACGGATACCCCCACCCTGTTATTAACTTTAATTACTTTATTTACTTGTTTAATGTCCTTGGGCCGAGGACTTATGAAAGTTAATCAAGTAAATAAAGTTATTATTATGGAGACGAGCGCGGCGATCTGTATGTGACGGCGGCCGTCGAGTTGCCGGCGAAGCTGAGCGAGGACGAGAAGCGGATCGTGAAAGAGTGGCAGCAGATTAGGAGCGGCAAGTAGATTCGCCCCAGCGGGACGCACTCAACTCCACTGCTAAACAGGTATGGAATGGTTCCTAACCACACCTGGAATTCGCTGTCGGTCGGCTCACAGAGGTTGGTGGCGCGAAAGTCGAAGATATTCAGATTCAGTTGCGTTAGTTCGTGAGGCAGACGGCCGGACAGGGGATTATCTCTCACGATGAGCCAATTCAGATTGTGAAGGTTGCCCCACGCAGCCGGTAAAGACCCGCTCAAGTCATTGCCTGACAGATAAAGTGATTCAAGATATTCGAGGTTCCCTAGCTCAGCAGGCAGTGGGCCGCTGAATTGATTGTCGCTTAATTCCAATATTGCCAGGTTTTCAAGGCCGCCCAACTCGGCCGGCAAGGGGCCGCTGAATTGATTGTTGTTAAGGTGTAATTCGAGCATAGCATCAAGATTGCCCAATTCGGGCGGCAGGGGGCCGCTGAATTGATTGCCGTTGAGGTATAGAAACAGGAGGTTTTCCAGGTTACCCAACTCGGCCGGCAGAGGCCCACTGAGGTTGTTCCAGTTTAAATTGAGCCTGGTCACATTGTAACGGGGCGCGGCTACACTCCCCGGGTTGTAGGTGCAAACGACAAAGGCCCAATGACAGGGATTTATGTCTTTCAGCCAACCCGCGGATTCGCTCCATCCTTCTCCGCCAGTGGATTCATACAGGGCGACCAAAGCCTGACATTCGGGGACGGGGATAGAGTCTTGATCGGAGCAGTTGGTGAAGGCTGGTGGAAGAGCCGGATCGACATCGATTGGAAAACCTGCAGCGTTGGAGAACCTCTCATCCCCCGCAGGCGCGGATGCCCCAACCCGCGGATGAAGCGCGATGACCCAAGAGAAGAATAATGCAGCGAGGAACGAATAGCGGGCAACCCTGGAATACCGGTTCATTCTCCCTATTCTCCTGTAGAGCATACTCGACTGAGGCCGCTAAAGGGCGCCATGAAGTGCCTATGACACTTGCCAATCCGCTCCGGCCAGGAGGCCAACAACCTGGCAACCCCACTATAATATATTATTCATGTAAAAATCAAGACAGGCTTCGTTGATTGATTGTGGAGGGGCCAGGCAACCGATTGTAGCGCAGTAGCTCGCCGGTTGTCTCGCCCCCTTCCGATTACCCTTTCCGTCCACTCAACGCGCGGCCGAGCAACTCCGGGAACTGCTCCGGCGTGCAGGCGAACGCCGGCGTGCCCAGATCGGCCAGTTCCTGGGCGACGGCCGCGTTGTAGCGGGCCGCCCCCTGGTCATTGAGCGCCAGCAGGGTGATGAACTGCACCCCGTCGGCCAGCATCTGCCCCACCTGGCGCACCATCCGCTCCTTGTTGCCCCCCTCGAACAGGTCGGAGATGAGCACCACGATGGTGTCGCGCGGCCGGGTGATGGCCCCGCGGGCATAGGTCAGCGCCTGATCGATATTCGTCCCCCCGCCCAGCCGCAAGCCGAAGAGCATCCCCACCGGGTCGTCCAGCCGGTCGGTCAAGTCGACGACGGCCGTGTCGAACATGATCAGCCGCGTGTTGAGCGACGGCAACGAAGCCAGCACGGCGGCGATGATGCCCGAATAGACCACCGAGGTTGACATCGAGCCGCTCGTATCCACCAGCAGGATGACATCCTTCAGCGTGGCCCGCCGGCGGCCGAAACCGACCAGCTTCTCGGGAATGATCGTGCCCAACTCCGGCCGGTAATGCTTCAGATTGGCGCGGATGGCCCGGTTCCAGTCGATCTCCTGCGCCTTGCGGGGGCGATGGGTGTGGGTGGCGCGGTCGAGGCGGCCACTGATGGCCTGTTGCAACGGGTATTCGATGCGCCGCACCAGGTCGTCCACCACCCGCGCCACCACCTGGCGCGCCGTCTCCAGCGTCCGGGGCGGCATGACCTTGCGCAGCGACAGGAGCTTGGCCGCCAGCACGGCATCCGGCTCGATCCCGGCCATCAACTCCGGCTCCTCGACCAGGCGGCGCGGATCCATCCGTTTCAGCGCGTCGCGTTGCATCACATCGACGACATCCCGGGGGAAATAGGTGCGGATATCGCCCAGCCAGCGGGACACATCGGGCATCGACTGGCTGAGGTCGCCGCCGCGGCTGTCGCCATAGAGCGCGCTCAGCGCTTCCTCCATCCCCTTGTCCACCGGCGACATCTGTTGCTCCCGGTCGCGGCCGCCGTCACCCTCGGCCGTATCTTCGCCGCCGCTTTCGTTTTCGGGTGGCGGCTCCGCGCTGCCCAGCACCAGCTGCCAGCGACGTCCGCGCTCGGCCGACAGGCTCATAGCGACGCCTCCTGTGGCGGCTCGGCCAGCCCCAGCAGCCGCCGCAAGACCGGCACGACGGCCGCCGCCCGTTCGGGGTCGAAGCGGGTCTGCGGGGCGGCGACGCCGGTCGGCCGCGGCCGGACCTCGCTCACCCGGGACTGCAACTGCTCGCGAATAGCTTCGGGATAGTACGAGAACGTGCGTCGCAGCAGCGGCAAAATGTCGATGAATTGCCCGTCATCCATGCCGGTCAGCCAGCGGTCGATGGCCCCCCACAGCGTCCGGTCGTGGACGAGCAGCAGGCCGCTGTCGCGCAGGAAGCCGTCGAGCCAATCGGCGGCGAAACGGGTCACGCCAACCGAGCCGCGCGGCGTCAGCGCTCGCTCCAGCCGGGCCATCATGAATTCCGCGCCGCGCGGCCGAATCGCCGCGTCATCGAACAGCAGCCGGGTGGCCCTCCCGGCGACGGTGGGATTGATGTCGGGCAGGTCGGCCAGCCGGGTCAGCGCCGTCTGCCAGCGCTCCAGCGCCTGCTCGTTGCCCACCAGCCGGACCGCCACGGCCGCCGCCGACAGCCGCTCGATCATGGCCCCGGCGGCAGCCTCATCCAGCGAGCGACACGCCCCGGGCAAGCCGAGACAGGCCCGCGTTAGCAATCGGTCGAACACATGGCGCAGGATGGGCTGGTGTTCGGCCGTCTGGCGCAGCCCGCCATAGCGCAAGGTATCGGCCAGAGGCGGCAGCGCGGCCAGCAGTCCGGGCACGTCCCGGCTGAGGGCGGCCAGCTCCTCGACGCGGGTCAGAATCGCCGGCATCACCTCCGGCAAGTCGGCCGAGATGATCCGGTCGATCAGATTGACCAGCTTCGACAGATCGTCGTGGCTCGCGACGGTATCGCCCACCCGGGCGGCGGCCGCGTCGCGAACGGTGTTGCCCCACATGGCCGCGGCGATGACCTTGGCCGACAGATCCGGCAACCATTGCAACTGCCATACCTCGGCGTAGGTCCCGGCCTGCGACCCGCGAGCCTTGACCGGCACGCCCCAGGGTATCTCCAGCAGCCACAGGCGATGCAGCAGGCGGCTGCGCTCCATGTCATTCGACTGGCGCAGGTCGAGCGTCAGGGCGATCTTTTCCGGCTCGGGCCACAGCTGGAGCCGCGTCTGCTGTGCGTTGAGGTCGCGCTGCAGCGGGACGGTGGGCGCGTCGGGCGGGATGATGCCCATGCGCTCGCCAACGATGAGCCGGCGGCGAATCAATTCCAGCGGCTCGTGGTCGCCGTCGCACATGACGCTGAGCGTCGCCTCCTCGAGTTCGGGCAGGGTCGGGAACGGCCGTCCGCGCAAGGCGGCCAGCGCCTCGGCCAGGCGAACGGCCTCGATGACGTGGCCGGGCGAGGTGTCCATCCCCTCGCCACGCAACAGCTCGGCCACGCGCGTCAGCCACATCGCGCTCATCGCCGAGGGCGACAGCCCGGCCTCGCCGGTCGTCCACAGATGGTCGTACCAGCCGGGCGAGGCAAGCCCCGCGCCGTAGCCGCTCGATTGCGTCAGGCGGCCGTACGTCCACGGCACCCACGTCGCCTCCACCTCGACCGCGGGCAAATCGGCCAGCAACGCCACGTCGGCCGCGCCGTCGGTTGCCGGCGCGTCCGTCAGCGCCGGGCCATGCCACGCCCCGCACACCGCGGCGATGCGACGACAGCCGCCCGCGGCCGCCTCGCGGATGCGCCGCCGCATGGCCGCCTCTCGCTGCCGGGCCAGCCGGTCCTCGGGCGACTCGTCCGCCGGTGGTGCGGGCGGTTCGACGGCCAGCCTCATCTCCTCCGCCAGCTGCAAGATCGCCGGAAACAGCTCGGGTCCGCCGCCGGTCTGCTCGATGGCCGCGTTCCACCACGCCTCGTAACTGTCATAGCCGGTGCGGGCCGCCAACGCCTGAAACGGAGCCATGGGCGGCATCGTCGGCCCATAGGCCAGCGCCAGCGTGTGGCGGCGCGGCAAATCCATGAAGCCGACGACCAGACCGCGCTCCAGCCCGTACCGCAAGGCGCGATATTCGGGCGAAAACGCGGCGAACGGGTAGAAATTGGCCCGCCGCGGCTCGTCGGGCCGGTAGACCAGCAAGGCCGCGGGCATGACCAGCGACGGATGGGCCAGCCAGTGGATGACGCCGTCGGCGTCGGGCGGCCCTTCGACGAGGACGCAATCCGGCGCGAACTCGTCCAGCCCGGCCAGCAACGCCCGCGCCGTGCCCGGCCCGTGGTGACGCACGCCGAAAACGCGCAGCTCGGCGTCGCTCACTGCGCCAGTTCCCGGCAGGCGCTGTACAGGTCGCCCCAGCCCTCGCGTTCGCGCATGACCGTCTCCAGATACTCCTGCCAGACGAGGGCGTCCTGCACCGGGTCTTTCACTACCGCCCCGGTCAGCCCGGCGGCCAAGTCATCGGCGGCCAGCGTGCCGTCGCCGAAATGGGCGGCCAGCGCCAGCCCGCTGTTGACCACGGAGATCGCCTCGCCCGCGCTCAGCGTGCCGCTGGGGGACTTGACCTTGGCCCGGCCGTCCTCGGTTAGCCCGCTGCGCAACTCGCGGAAGATGGTGACGACGCGGCGAATCTGCTCGACCGCGGGCGCCTCGGCCGGCAGCTCCAGCGCGCGGCTCAGCTCGGCCACGCGGCTGGTGACGATGGTCACTTCCTCGTCGGCCGTGGCCGGCAGCGGCAGGACGACGGTGTTGAAGCGTCGTTTCAGCGCGCTCGACAGCTCGTTGATGCCCCGGTCGCGGTCGTTGGCCGTGGCGATGACGTTGAACCCCTTGACCGCCTGCACCGCCTCGCCCAGTTCGGGCACGGGCAGCAGCTTCTCGGACAGGATGGTGAGCAGCGCGTCCTGCACGTCGGACGGGATGCGGGTCAGTTCCTCCACGCGAGCCACTCGCCCGTCGCGCATGGCGTTCATGATCGGGCCGGGCACCAGCGCCTCGGCCGACGGCCCGCGGGCGATCAGGTCGGCGTAGTTCCAGCCGTAGCGGATGACCTCCTCGCTCGTCCCGGCCGTGCCCTGCACCAGCAAGGTCGAGTCGCCGGAGATGGCCGCCGCCAGATGCTCCGACAGCCAGGTCTTGCCCGTGCCCGGCACGCCGATGAGCAGCAAGGCCCGGTCGGTGGTCAGCGTGGCGATGGCGATCTCCACCAGCCGCGAGCTGCCGATGTACTTGGGGGTGATGACGGTGCCGTCGTCGAGCGTGCCGCCCAGTATATAGAAGGCCACAGCCCAGGGGGACATGCGCCAGTTGGGCGGTTTCGGCCGCCGGTCGGCCTGCGTCAGGGCGGTCAACTCGTGGCCATAGGCCTGCTCAGCCAGCTCGCGCTGGATAGTCGATACGGTCATGCAATCCTTCTCCTCCCTTCGTTAATCGCCCTTGCTCAGGCCTCGGCCGGCGGAGAACCGGCGCCAACCGTCGCCTCCCGCAGCTCGTGGCGCAGCCTCAGGGTGCGCAGCAGATAGCCCACACTCACTTCCCAGGCCTTGTTGGCCGCGCGGCCGTGCAGCAGGCCGGCCGCCTCCCCCGCCAGCGACGGCGGGCAGCGCAGGGCAAACTGGCGCATCAGGAAGCGCAAGGTCAGATGGAGCCGCCCCTCGACGGGATCGGCGCAATAGCGGCCGAAAAATTCCAGCAACAGGCGGCCGCTCGCCTCATCCCAGGGGCTGGTCCAGCGCCGCAGGAACACCGACACCGATTCGTCCCGCCCCGCCTCGATGTGGGCCGCCAGCCGGGCATGGCAATCTTCGGCCGTCAGCGACGCCAGCAGCATGCCGGTGCGTTCCGTGTAACCGTCCTGCTCCAGCAGCGGGTCGATCCAGCGCCTGTCGCCCTGTCGCTGGGCGGCGGTGGCGAACGCGGCCAGCAGCGCCCGCGGCCACTTCCCGGCCAGTGTCGCGGTGACAATGGCCTCCGGCTCAAGGTCAAATCGCGCCTCCCAATGGCTGAGGGGGATCGCCCCGACGGTGCGGAGGATCAGCTGCGACCACTCGTGGGCCGTGCGCATCCCGTCGGCTTGCTTGTCGCGGGCCACGCGGTCGCGTGCCACGCCATCGCGTGCCACGCCATCGCGCACCATCGCATCGTTGACCGGCCCCCGGGCGGCAGGCGCCGGATGGCCCTCGCGCAAGGTCAGGACGTCCCCGGCGGCGGCCGTCATGCGGGCCACGAGGCGCGACTGGGGCAGATGGGCCAACAGATCGGCCGCCTTGCGCCGCACCTGCGCGTCGCGATCGTCGAGCGCCCGCTCCAGGAACGGCTCGTCCCCCATCGACAGACCGGTCTCCAGCGCGGCCAGCAGGTCGCGGCGGATGAGTTCCGATTCAGCCCGCCAGGTGGACTCGATCAGCCGCCGGGCGAGCGCGGGATCGCGGCGGCGCATCGTCGTGGCCAGAAACGGCCGTCCGGCCGGATCGTCCCGCCAGGTGGCCCGCAGCTGCTCAAAATCGGCCGGGTCGACGGCGGCATAGCGCCAGGCGGGATTCAACGAGGCCAGCCAGCGGCCGCGCTCGCCGATGACCGGCAACAGCAACGGCCGCAAGCGCGGAATCTTCACCCCGCGGGCCAGCACCCCCGGCAACAACCTGTCGGGCGCGCGCATCCCGGCCTCGTCCAGCAAGGTCAGCAGTTCGGGCAGGTACTCCGGGTCCCGGTCGGCGAGCATGCGCTCCAGCAAGCGCTCCGCGGCGGGCGAGCACGGCGGCAACTCCCCCTCCTCGCGGTAGGCGGGCAGCCGCCACTCGACGGCCGAAACACGCTCCGGCAGCCGCCCGGCGACCTCCTGGAACGCCCCCGCGCCAACCAGCAGCAGCAGGGTCTCCTCCGGCGGGCGAGCGGCCAACTCGGCGCGCAACCCGGCGACCGACGGCGACAGGTCGGCCGCGGCGGGCAAGCCCGAGCGACCCATGCCGACCAGCGCGGCGGTGACGAGAGCGGGCGACAGGCTCATACGACCGCCTTCCAGCCGCTCAACGGCCGCCAGCCGCCGGCGAAAATGCTCACCGGGGTGAACAGCGACCCGTCCCACTCGCCAAAGAGGGTCATCGGCCGCCCGGCCGACAGCGCCAGCAGGCTCCAGCCCTGGCCGAATTGGGGCGGCAGGGGCAACACGCGCCCCGACCGGTCGCGCAGCCGCCACGGGCTGCCGGTCAGTGAGGGCGGCTCCGCCCACACGTCGTGGAGGATCGTCGGGAAGCGGCGCAGCCAGGGGTTCAGCGCCAGCGCCGCCGACCAGCCGCGCATGGCGGCGTCGATGTCGGTGTGGACGGCGGGAGCGTCGCCCTCGGCACTCACCGGTTCCAGCGGGCCGACCGGCTGGGCCATCAGCGGGTAGGCGCTGGGCGTGAAAGCCAACTCGCCCCGGAGGTCCGCGCCCGCGGGCAGGCAGGTGCCGCGCAACTGCCCGGCGGGAATGGCCTGCTCCAGCCCGGCCCAGCGGCCTGTGGCCCGGCCGCGCAGCCATGTCCGCGAGCGGCCGACGCGGTTCTCCACCTCGACGACCTGCCCCATAACATGCCACACATCGCTGACGCGCTCTCCGGTAGCCGGCGAAAAGAAACCGGCCGCGGCCAATATGTCGCCCCGCTCTCCGGGGGACAGCCCGTCCAAATGCCGGAAGGCTTCGCACAGGAGGGCCAGCCGCCCCAGGCCGGGCAGCAGCCGCTCCGGCCAGTCCGTCCCGCTGCCGGGGATGACGGCCAGCTCCCGCAGGGCGCGGGCGGCCTCGAGAGCGTAGGCGTCCTCCAGTCGGTTGGCCGCCCCGGCCAACGCGGCGCGGCCGCGTCGAGACAGGTCGGCCAGCCCCTCGCGCGCCAGGTCGCTCAGCCACAGGCGCAAATCGGCCATCCCGGCGATGACGGCCGCCTCGCGCTCCGGCGATGGGGCTATCTCAGACCCGACAGGTTTCGAGCGGACTTCTGTCCGCCAACCTGTCAGGTCCGGCCAGTCGGGGGCATCAACGGCGGGCAGGGGTTCATTCAGGTCGCTCAGCAAAAGGGCGATGATGTGGCGGCAAGGGAAGCGGATGGCCATGCAGGAGCAGGTGGCCCACAGGCCGGGCAGGCTGACGGTGGTGAGGATGGGCGTGCGGCGCGACACCGGATATTCGGCCCACAGCAGCTCGTCGCCGGAGGCATCCGCCGCGACCCGCCCGGCTCGCAGCCAGCCCTCGCCGCGCAGCAGGTCGTCGGCGCCCTGGGCCGTGGCGTGGTCGGTGGCCAACCCCTCGATTTGTTCGCGTTCAAACAAGGCGCGAATACGCGCTGCACCCGGCATCATACTGGTAATTATTACGCAGATGGGCCGGTTGGGGTTGCATTGAATTCCGGGGCCTGACGGCCCCTTGCTCTCTACTCCGTGGCGATGTCCCAGACGAGAGCGGCGCCGTTGTCACCGGCGGTGACGATCTGTTGGTCATCGGGGCTGAAGGCGGCCGAAAAAACCCAATCGCCCTGTCCCTGTAACTGCCCTGCTTCCCGTCCGGTAGCGGCGTCCCAAATCTGCACGAGCGGTTCGTTGCCGGCGGTGACAAGCCACCGACCATCGGCGCTGAAGACCGCCGAACGCACCCAGTTGGTGCGTTCAAAGGTGTGCAGCTCCCGTCCCGAAGCGGCGTCCCAGATGCGCGCCGTGTTGTCGCCGCCCGCGGTGGCGATCCGCTTGCCATCGGGGCTAAAGGCGGCCGAATAAGTCCAGCTCGGGTAATCGAGGGCGCGCAATTCCCGACCGGTGGCGGCGTCCCAGATACGGGTCGAGTTGTCGTCACCGGCGGTGATGACCTGCTTGCCGTCGGGGCTGAAGGCGGCCGAGTTGACCAGAGCGGCATGCCCCTCAAGCGTGTGCAACTCCCGGACGGCGACAGCATCCCAGATATGAGCGATGGTGTCGCTCGTAGTGACGATCTGTGTGCCGTCGGGGCTGAAGGCGGCCGAGTTGACCGGGCCGGCATGCCCTTCGAGCGCGCGCAGCTCCCGCCCGGCGGCCGCGTCCCAGATACGGGCGACGCCGTCGTTGCCGGCGGTGACGATCTGCCGGCCGTCGGGACTAAAGGCGGCCGAGAAAACCATGTCGGGATGTTCGAGCGTATGTATCTTCTGCCCGTCATCGGCATTCCAGACATGGGCGACGTTGTCCTCGCCGGCGGTGACGATCTGTTTGCCGTCGGGGCTAAAGGCGGCCGAGCGAACAATCACGCCGGGATGCTCAAGCGTGTGGATTATCCGCCCGATAATCGGGCGGGCTTCGGTTTCGGCTTGTCCGCCGTTCGGGTCAACCGCCGGCTCGACCGCTCCGCCGCTGTCCTGGTTCGTCTTCGGCGAAGAGTTACAGCCGATGAGTGTCGCCATGATAACCATCAGCCACGTCAACCGGCGCATCGTATAAACCATGTCATCTTTCTCCTTCCATATAGTTCCTGTTTTGTGGCGCTCGCCATACGTGAGCGGGCGATTCTAAAGAATTATCAAGATTTATCAAGGCAGTTAACGTAATACTGACCCGTATATGGAATACTCATACATATTACACAGCCATATCACGCAGGCGGTCCATGCAAACGTGTGACCCCCACGCGACGAAAACGCCATACCACATACCAAATTATCGAATTAAGGGAGACAACCCATGCGTCTGGATAAACTGACTGAAAAATCCCGCGAGGCGCTGCTGGAAGCGCAGCACCTCGCCGAAGAATATAACTACCCGGCCGTGGAGCCGGAGCACCTGCTGGCTGCGCTGCTGCAACAGGAAAACGGCGTCGTGCCGTCGGTCATCAGCAAGATCGGCGGCGACCCGCAGATGCTGCTGCAAAGCGTCGAGGCGGCGCTGAGCGACGCGGTGTATCAGACCGATATTGAGGACATGCGCCTCTTTCCGCCCGGGGTCGTCATTCGGCCCTACGGGACGCTGGTGGTGACCATCTCGGCCGCGGCCTTTCACGCGGAGTTCGGCGCGTCGCCCGACCTGGAGATCGTCATCAGCGACCCGGCCGTGCCGGACATGATCGACGATCCGGCCTGGGGCGACCCGGAGGCGCTGTTCCGCTTGGCCAACAGCGGCGACGAGGTTCTGCTGTGGCGGATCGGGTTGCTGGATGTGGTCACCTACGGCGACGGCTATCATTCGGCCGTGGTTGGCTGCCCGCTGCTCGCTCCCCCGGCCCGCAGCCTGCAGCGCGACCCGTATTGGGACGACACCGACAACTGCCCCAGGGACTTTCGCGGGTGGCCGTTTCCGAGTCCGGGGCGGGTGCCTTAACGATTTCACGTCCTCGTGGGTCGTCTTTGCATATCTTCTGTCAGCGTGAGCAGTCAGGCTCAATGACAAACGCTGATAACTTGGCCCTGTCTGCTCCTCAAAAATATATCAGGATACTTTTTTTAGGGATCCGACCTTCGCTCAACTTGACAATCACCCCCACCTGGGCTAAAATCCACCCTTGCTGTTGGGCCTGTAGCTCAGCTGGGAGAGCGCTACAATCGCACTGTAGAGGCCAAGGGTTCGAATCCCTTCAGGTCCACTGGCTGGTCGTGGCGGCTCGGAACGCTAATGCCCGACCTGTAGCTTACAATTGAAGATATAAAGGCTGTGAGCAGGAGTAGTAAGCTCGCCGAATTTCAGAGAGTCGCCCCCCGGCTGCAAGGGTGACACAGGATGCTGAACTCGCCTGGGAGCCGCGACGGTGATATAATAGCCGTCGTCGAGTCACACTCGTTACGTGTTTAAGTGGATGGTCTGGGCCTGTAGCTCAATTGGGAGAGCGCCACAATGGCATTGTGGAGGTCAAGGGTTCGAACCCCTTCAGGTCCACTTTTGTACCGTCAATCAGAGTGGTACCACGGAACCCCTTTCGTCTCTGAACGAAAGGGGTTTTTTGTTTGCTAGAAGCGATAGATATCGCAGGTAATTATTGTTTTTATCCGATCGATTGGAGACATCAGCATGAGCGACACCTACAACCCGGCGAACATCGAAACAAAATGGCAGGAGCGATGGGCGGCCGACGGCCTGTACCGGTCCCGCGTGGACTGGAGCAAACCCAAGCATTACGCCCTGACCATGCTGCCCTATCCCAGCGGCGACCTGCACATCGGTCACTGGTTCGCCATGACTCCATCGGACGCCCGCGCCCGCTTCATGCGCATGCGCGGCTATAACGTCCTGTTCCCGATGGGCTTCGACGCCTTCGGTCTCCCGGCCGAGAACGCCGCCATCCAGCGCAACATCCACCCCAAGGTCTGGACCTATGCCAATATCGAGCGCATGCGCCGGCAGCTGCGCAGCATGGGGGCCATGTTCGATTGGGAGCGCGAGGCGGTCAGTTGCGACCCGGCCTACTACCACTGGACGGAATGGTTCTTCAAGCGGTTCCTGGCCGGCGACCTGGCCTATCGTGGCGAGGGCATGGTCAACTGGTCCGAAACCTTGCAGACCGTGCTGGCCAACGAGCAGGTCATCGACGGCAAGGACGAGCGCACCGGCCAGCCGGTCATCCAGAAGATGATGGAGCAGTGGTTCTTCGCCATCACCGAGTATTGCGAGCAGCTGCTGGACTTCGAGGGCATCGACTGGCCCGATCGGATCAGACTGATGCAGACCAACTGGATCGGCCGCTCCGAGGGCGCGCGCGTCCTGTTCACCAGCGAGCACGGCGACCCGATCGAGGTATACACCACGCGCCCCGACACCCTGTGGGGGGCGACGTTCATGGTGCTGGCTCCGGAGCATGAGCTGGTCGAGAAGCTGACCCACGAGTCGCAGCGCGCTGTCGTGGATGCCTATCGGACCCAAGCCGCGCGAGCCACGGAGATCGAGCGCCTGTCGGACACGCGCGAGAAGACCGGCGTCTTCACCGGCGGCTATGCCGTCAATCCCGTCAACGGCGCACACATCCCCGTCTGGATCGCCGATTACGTGCTCGGCTCCTACGGCACGGGGGCGATCATGGCCGTTCCCGCCCACGACCAACGCGACTTTGAATTCGCCCGCAAGTACGACTTGCCGGTCGTGCCCGTCATCCAGCCGGAGGAGTCTCCCCGGTTGGACGGGGCGACGATGGAAGCCGCCTATGTCGGCCCCGGCGTCATGATCAACAGCGGCCGATTCGACGGCACGCCGGTGACGGCCGACAAGGGCTGGGCCAACACTTCGGTCAATGCCGTGGGCGAGTGGCTGCAAGAGCGGGGCATTGGCGGCAAGTCCGTCAACTACCGCCTGCGCGATTGGCTCGTCAGCCGTCAGCGCTATTGGGGCTCGCCATTCCCGGTCGTCTATTGCGTCGACGGGACGATCGAGATGACGCCCGACGACCGGCTGCCCGTGCTGCTGCCGGACGACGTCGAGTTCATGCCCACCGGCCAAAGCCCCCTGCGCTATCACGAAGAATTCCTGCATACCACGGATTCGCACGGCCGACCCGCGCGGCGCGAGACCGACACCATGGATACCTTCATGTGCTCGTCGTGGTATCAGTATCGCTACCTGAGTCCGGGCTACGACAAGGCCCCGTTCGACCCGGCCGAGGCCGCCTACTGGCTGCCGGTCGACGTCTACACCGGCGGGGCGGAGCATGCCACCATGCACCTGCTCTACACCCGCTTCTTCACCAAGGCCATGCGCGACCTGGGGCTGTTCACCGATACCGAGGCGGCGATGCGGGCCAACGACCGCGATCCCGACGGCCTGTTCGACGAACCGATGCTCATGCTGCGCAATCAGGGCCAGATCCTGGGCGCGGAACGCCGGGGCGATACCATCGTCGCCCGTGGCCGGATGCAGGGTCGTGTGTTCGTGGCCGATCGTGTCGAAGTGATCGACCCCGCCGCGGCCGATGCCGGCATGAGCGACGGTTCGATCATCGGCGAGATCATGAAGCGCACCGAGTACGTCCTGCAGGTGGACGCCGGCGGCGACGAGCCGATCACCGTTGAGGTGGCCACCGACGCGCCAATCGACATCCCCGCCATCGAGGGCGTGAACACGGTCAACCAGTTGCGCCACCACCTGGAGATCCAGCGCATGTCCAAGAGCAAGGGCAACGTCGTGAACCCCGACGAGCTGGTGGACCAGTTCGGGGCCGACACCGTCCGCGCCTACCTGATGTTCTTCGCCAAGTGGGACCAGGGCGGACCGTGGAACTATGGCGGCATCAAGGGGCCGCAACGCCTGTTGCAGGATGTGTGGGAGATCGGTCAGGCTGATTATCAACCTCAATCGGTTGATGATTCCGCCACGCGCGCCCTGCGTCGCAAGACCCATCAGACCATCCAAAGAGTGACACAGGACCTGGACGAGTTCTCGTTCAACACGGCTGTGGCCGCCATCATGGAGCTGCGCAACGCGATCCTGGCCGCCCAAAAGGAAGCGGCCGCCTCTCGCGACGCCTGGGACGAGGCCGTGGATACGATGCTGCTGCTGCTGGCCCCTATCACACCCCACATCACCGAGGAGCTGTGGGCGCGACGCGGCCGGGGCTACAGCATCCACCAGCAGGATTGGCCGAGTTGGGATGAGGAAGTCGCCCGCGACGAGACGATCAGCCTGATCATCCAGATCAACGGCAAGACGCGCGACAAGATTGACGTGCCCGCCGGTCTGGATGACGATGCGCTGGGCCGGATTGCCCTGGAGTCGGAGAAGATTCAGCGGGCGCTGGACGGCAAGGCGCCGCGCAAGGTCATTGTCGCTCGCGGCACGCTGGTCAATATCGTCGCCTGATCGTTAGTAGAGGAAGAGATCGTCCGCGGATTGGGTGGATCGAGCAGGTCGAAGGGGTAGTCTCCGAAATACCTGCCCGCTTCAGCTAATCCGCGGACGCCATCAGCCGAAGGCCGCCCCGACGCCGCTGACGATTTGATAGACGCCGAAGGCAAACAGCGCCACGGCCGACAGCCCGCCCAACGCGCGATTGAAGCGAGGTTCCACCTTGCCCATCCCGGCGAAGAGAAGGACGAAGAGGACGCCACCGCCCACGACCGCCCCGTAGAAGCTCAGCAGGAAGGCCGCGCCAAATGCAGGATTCATCCGCCAGGCGGTGATGAGGATCGGTCCGGCGACGGTGGCCCAGAAGATATAGGGCGCCGGGTTGAGCAGGTTCATCAGCGCGGCCTTGAAGATGTTGCTGATTACGCTGCCTTCCATCGCCCCCACCTGCCGGTCATCGGCGGCCGCATCTCGCCGGAACACCCGCCATGCTCCCCCGGCCAGGTAGATCAGGAACAGGCCCCCGACCACCTGCAAAAGGGGCAATAACCACCCCGGCAATTGGGTCAGCACCACCAGCACGAGAGCCAGGATCGGCCCGTCGCTGATGAGAGGAGCCAGCGTGGCCGGCAATGTGCGTCGCCACCCCTCGCGCGCCAGCAGAGACAGGAGAAACGCCTGGAACGCGCCGGGCTGGACGGCGGCTGTTGTGCCCAGAAGCAAGCCTTGCAGCAGATAAGTCGCCACGTTACATCGTATCGCAAACGTCCACAGCCATCCGGATCGCCGCCTGTGGCGGAGATGGATTGGGACGTGGTTTTGTTGTTACAGTAGGGTGAGGATGTCGGGGCCGTTGTGGGTGATGGCCAGGGTATGCTCGAACTGCACCGAGAGGCGGCCGTCGGCGGTAATGACCGTCCAGCCGTCGGGCATCAGGATCCACTCGTGGGTTCCCTCGTTGATCATCGGCTCGATGGTGAACGTCATGCCCGGAACGAGGCGCGGCCCTGGCGATGCCTGGCGGATATGGGAGACGGACAGATTTTCATGCAGGATGCGGCCGATGCCGTGCCCGCCCCATTCGTGGATCACGGTGACCCCCTGCGTGTCGGCGTAGTTCTGGATGGCGCGGCCGATGTCGTTCAGGTGGTTATCGTATTGCGCGGCCTCGATGCCCCGGCGCAACGCTTCGCGGCCGATGGCCAGCAGGCGATCGACGTGGGGCGCGACCCGGCCGACGGGGTAGGTGACGCAGGCGTCGCCGCAAAAGCCCTTCAGCCGCAGCCCGATGTCGATGCCCACGACGTCGCCCTCTTCCAGCACGCGGCCGTCGGGCAGGCCGTGGCACACCTCGTGATTGACCGAGGCGCAAATCGTCCCGGGGAAGGGTGGGTGTTCGTGGCTGCTGCCGCGATAGTTCTTGTAAAGCGTCTCCGCGCCGTTCTTGTGGATGTAGTCCTCGACCAACGTATCCAGAGCTTTCAGCGTGACGCCGGGTTTGATGTTCTCTTCCAGAATGGCGAAGCATTCGGCCGTAAGCCGGCCGGCGGCGCGCATTCGGGCAATTTCCTTGTTGTTTTTCAACTTCATATTGGGATGAGATTATAGCACAAAAAGAAACCCGCCTTCCGGTGTAATATCATGCCGGCCAGGATCGGCCAGGGCAATCGCCTACAAGCCAATAAATGTTCGTCCACCGGCATTACGACATGATTCAGTACCTTTGGATTCGAATAATATTCAAGAATTATCAATAATATCAATATCAATATTGAATATATTGACATATTAGAAAAATTGTTATATCTTATTTAAAAATTTTCCTAAAGAGGATCGGACCCGTACTCCATCCGACTCTCGGAGACACGATGAAAGACGACAGTGACGACCGGCGTTCCATGCGCCCCTTTTTCACCCTGTGGATAGGGCAGGCGATCTCGTTGATCGGCAGCCAGCTGGTGCAATTTGCCCTGATCTGGTGGATGACGCAGCAGACCGGCTCGGCCACTGTGCTGGCCACGGCGTCGATCGCCGGTATCCTGCCCCAGGTATTTCTCGGTCCCTTCGTCGGCGTCATGGTCGACCGGTGGAATCGCCGCTGGACAATGTTGGGGGCGGACTTCGTCGTAGCTCTGGCCACGCTCGTGCTGGCCCTGTTGTTCTGGTCCGGTTCGGTCGAACTCTGGCACATCTATGTGGTCTTGTTCATCCGCTCGCTGGGCGGAGCCTTCCATTGGCCGGCCATGACGGCGTCGACCTCGCTGATGGTTCCGGCGGACCAGCTCACCCGCATCCAGGGCCTCAACCAGATCCTCAATGGCGGTCTCAATATCGCCTCGGCCCCTCTGGGCGCGTTGCTGGTCTCCTTGCTGCCGGTCGAGGGGGTCATGATGATCGATCTGGCCACCGCGGCCGTCGCCATGCTGGCCGTACTGCTGACTCAAATTCCCCAACCGGCGCCTCGGGTCGCGGCCGATCCGGGCCAATCAACCCTGGCCGCTTTTACATCCGACCTGCGCGCCGGTCTGCGCTACCTGCTGGATTGGCGCGGGCTGCTCCTGCTCTCGATCGTGGCCATGCTGCTCAACCTGGTGCTGGCCCCCACGACAAGCTTCATGCCCCTGCTGGTGACGGAGATATTCAAGGGGACGGCCTGGCATCTGGGTGCGCTGGAGGCCGGTTTTGCAATCGGTATCCTGGTGGGCGGGTTGCTGCTCAGCGTGTGGGGCGGCTTCAGGCGGCGAATTTATACCTCTGTGTTGGGCGTCGCCGGCATTGGTTTGGGCATTCTGTTGGTGGGCGTGGCGCCCGTGTCCGCCTTTTCGCTCGTTGTCGTGGGGATGCTTTTGAGCGGGGTTATGTCATCGCTGGCCAATGGCCCCATCATGGCCATCTTTCAGGCCCATATCGAGCCGGGCATGCAAGGGCGCGTCCTGACCCTGCTTAACAGCATGTCGATGGGGATGATGCCGATTGGGCTGGCGCTGGCGGGGCCTCTGGCCGATGTCGTTGGCGTCCGGGCCTGGTTTGTCGTCGGCGGTCTGTTTACCCTCTTGTTAGCCGTCGCGTGCCTGTTCATTCCTTCGGTGATGAATATTGAAGAGCATGGCGCGCGCGTCAGTGAGGAGCCTGTTGCGGTACCGGCTGCCGGGACTCCGGCGGCCGCGGCCACGGATTCGTATCCGGCCCAACTTTAGTGACTGCCGGCCGGCGAGGGGGCGACGAATGGGCCAACGCCGTCTCAGGCGGCCGTCGAGACGGCTCGCAGCGCGATGCCGAACAGGAACAGCGTCGTGAAAGCCAGCACCCATTGGGCGCGATTAGTGTCGTCTCCGCGCAGGACCGACAGGTAGATGAACGGCAGAAAGACCAGCGCGAACACGCCGTAGAGCAGATGGATGCCCGGCCGCTGGATGCCCGCGCTCATGCCGCCTACCCATAATAAAGTGCCCAGGATCGCCTGCACGACGAAAATCATCTGCCCGATGAATGCCGCCCCCAGGTAGCTGCCGTTTACCGCTTGCCCGCGCGCGCCTCGAACCAACCCCCACAGGCCGATGATGAGAAAAAAGAGCCAGGCGGTGTTGGATAATGCCCCGTGAACCGTTTGAACTGTCGTCATAAGTTGCTCCTCCAAACGGAGGAGTTTAGCCCCGCGCCCAACCCTTGTCAAAAGTGGTTCGCTGCGTAACTGTTCACGTTAACAGAAAAGAATCTCATGGAGAGGCAGCCATAGGTTGAACGAGCAGCGCCAGGAATTCATAAAAGGGATTCAGGTTCCGCGCTTGCCAGGTACCGAACAGGCTGGCCAGAC
>JAGOZU010000059.1 GCA_018058545.1 Promineifilum sp.
CCCTTGACGCGATAGGTGCCGATGATCGACGCCACGACGCCGATACCGCGCACCAGCAGCGGATAGAGGATAAATTCGTTGTGCCCGGTGATCAAGGTCAGGGTCACGCCCAGGATCAGGGACGAGACGATAGTCACCTCATAGGATTCAAAAATGTCGGCGGCCATACCGGCGCAGTCACCGACGTTATCGCCGACCAGGTCAGCGATGACGGCCGCGTTGCGGGGGTCGTCTTCGGGCATGTCATGCTCGACCTTGCCGACCAGGTCCGCGCCAACATCGGCCGCCTTGGTGTAGATGCCGCCGCCCACACGCATGAACAGCGCGATGAGCGTGCCGCCAAAGCCAAAGCCCAGCAAGGCGTCGGGGGCAGCCTTGGCAAAGAGCATGAAGATAAGCGTGCCGCCCAGCAGGCCGAGGCCGTCGGTCAACATACCGGTGATGGTTCCGGCGCGATAGGCGATGCGCAGCGCGTCCTTGAAGCTGGTGCGGGCCGCCGATGCCACGCGGACATTGCCTTCCACGGCCATGCGCATGCCGAGCTGGCCGACCATGAGCGAGAAGCCCGCGCCCATGATAAAGGCGACGGCCCGACCGATGCCGACGATCAGCCGGATCCTGTCTTCGCTATAATCCTTGAACACCTCCCGGGTAATTTCCGTGGGCGGCACGATGTAGACGCTCAGGAAAAGGGCGACGGTCAACACAGCGATGAAGGGCAGGATGGTGCGCAACTGGCGGGTCAGGTAGGCATTCGCACCCTGGCGAATCGCCTCCCAAACCTCCTGCATCTTTTCCGTGCCCTTGTCCTCGGCGAGGATCTGCTTGCGCAAGAACAAAGCATAGAGAAGCCCCAGGAAAGCGATGCCTAATACCGACCAGGTGGCAATCGTTTCAAAGCTGGTAAGGCCCATCTCAAGAAACCGAAATATCTGTTCCATAATCGGGTTTTAAAACCTCCTCTCACCAATGAGAAAATTTAAGATATAGAGTGTTTCTCACTCCAGGTCGCCGTTAATAGACGGTCGGCCCATCGATCCTTTGTCGATGGCCGGTCACTATATTAGACATTCTTGAGAAAATACACAAACTATTATCCTTATCAGCCGGCGATCGCGGTTGTTGGGATCATCCGGCGGCTGCCCGACCTCCCCCAAAGACGGCGCGAACGGGCATTTGAGTATAATAGGTGGCGACATGATTGGACGTAGCCGACGATGACCACACTTGTAGCGCTTGCGCCCGCGGCCGGGCACACCAAGGCACAGCACCCCGAAAGTATCCAGCGCATGAATGCCGTGACGGCCGCGCTGGAACAGTCGGGACTTCTGGCGGATCTCTCCATCCTTCAGCCAAAACCGGCCACAATTGAACAGTTGAGGCGCGTCCATACCGTGGATCTGATCGAGTTCGTGCGGCACAAGTCGGAACTCGGGGGCGGGTTGCTGGATAAAGGGGACACCTATGCCACCGGACAGACGTATGATCTGGCCTTGCTGGCCGCAGGGGCGTGCACCGAGGCCGTGGATCAAATCCTGACCGGCGCGGCAGCGAATGGTTTCGCGCTGATCCGGCCGCCAGGCCATCATGCCGAGGCCGACCGCGTGAGCGGTTTTTGCATCTTCAACAACGCGGCCGCGGCCGCGCGGCAGGCGCAGGTCGTCCATGGCGTGAAGCGGGTGGCCATCATCGATTTCGACGTTCATCATGGCAACGGCACGCAGGATATCTTCTTTGAGGATGATTCCGTCCTGTTTATCTCGACCCATCTGTTCGCCCCCTATTTTTATCCCGGCATCGGCGGAATGTATGAAATCGGAACAGGCCGTGGTCGCGGCTTCACCTTCAACGTGCCGCTGCCTCCCTACGTAGGCGATTACGGCTACCGCCACGTCTTTGACGAGCTGATTGAGCCGAGGCTGAAGCTTTTTGAGCCGGAGTTCCTGGTGATCTCGGCCGGGTTCGACGCCCACTGGCAAGACCCGCTGGCCATGGCGGGGCTGAGCCTGACCGGCTACACTGAAATTACCCGCAAATTACTTGGGTACGCGGACAGTTTTTGCAACGGCCGAATCCTGTTCGTGCTCGAAGGCGGCTACCAACTCGATGTTCTCTCCACCGGAGTCATCAATACCTTTCATGCCCTGCTGGGTCAGGACATCATTCATGATCCATTCGGCCCGATGTCGGAATCCGAACACGATGTAACCGCTCTTGTCGAGCGCCTCCGCCGCCATTACTTGCTAAAATGAGGGTTTGATCGATAATAGCGTGTGGAAGTTGACCATAACTGGCCGGTTTCGGCCGCCTGGTGGCCGATTGTGGTAAAATATCGGCGGCAGGTTAACCGGTCGGGGTTGAACCCGGAGCAAGCTCCTTCCGGTAGAGAGGATGTAACATGGACAGTAAATCCCAGGATCATAAATCCGAACTTCCATCCAGAGTGTCTCGGGACGAACTGGAAGAGGCCCTGAAATGGCTGGAAGAGTTGACGAACCGAAAAGGCGCGGCATCTGAGCCGGCCAATCCCGTTCCATCCGCTACGATCGAATCTCCTTTTCGCGGCCTCATCGAGAACGACGAAGGCGATCTGCCCGATTGGTTACGCGAGGTCCCCAGCACACCATATATCGAAGGGCTTGCCGAAACGGAGCCGGAAAGCCGGCTCGACTGGTTGGCCAAGATGACCCAGCGCGAGTCGATCGAGGAATTACCAACGCTCGAATGGCGACGTATCGGAGAGCCGATGCAAAGTGCGCTGCTCCCTCCGGAACGCGGGGTGACGGCCGATGTTAAGACCGATGCGGATCAGAGCGCGGAAGCGGTCGAACCCGCTTTCTCGCCGGAAGCCGATCCGGTGAGATCCCGGACGCCGGAAGACCCTCTGGCCTGGCTTGGGCCGGATACCAGTCAGGCAGATACACCCGAATTAATCGATTCTCCCCTACCAGACGAGCCTGAAGGCCCGGACTTGACGCTCCCCGCAACAGAACCCGAGCCGGAAGACGAAACGCCGTCGGCCGATGACCTGGACGCGGCGATGGCCTGGATAGAAGAACTGGCCGCCAGTCAGGACGCGCCCATCGAGGATATACCCAGCGTCGTCGACCGGGCTTTGGCCTCCAAGCTGTTGATGGAGACGGGGATCGACCAGGTCATGTTGCCATTGGACGAGCTGGGGTCTGATTCGGATATGACGGGCGATATGCCGATGCATCCCTTCATCCAGGAGGAAGACCTCGCCGACACGGTGATTTTGGTCGAAACGATGGCCGCTGAACAAAGGATGGCGGCCGATATCCCCAGCGACCCGGCCGTCCCGGACACCTCCAAGGCTGCACCGGTAGTTCTGCTTCATGGTGAAGATCACGAGGCTAACATCGAATTCGCCCTTATCGATGAACCTGTCGATCCGTTTGATCCCTCCTTCGAAGAGGCGATGGCCTTTCTTGAAGAAAAGGCGGCCGAGCGACAACCTGAATTAAGCCAACCAGGTAGTGAGGATTCAACCCCTGTCGTAACACGGGTCGATGAAGTCATAGCCACTGCTGCGGCATCCTTGCCTGAACCGGAAATCGTTGATGAGCGAATCGTGACCGATGAATTCGAGTCAATATCCCATTTGAAAGCTCAAGCCAGGGCGCTTGCGGCCGAGGACGTCGAAACCTTCTCCGATTACATCGACGACGACTCCGAGCCATCCATCGAATTACAAACGGGGACCGGAGAGGCTGATCCATTGACCATATCGGGGACCGCAACGGCGACCGCATCGGCGACCACATCAGAGACCGAGGCCATTGAACCTCCGATCGCCGATTTTACGCCTTGGGTTGATGCCGCTGAATCGCCAGCCGTCGACATTTCTGAGGCGGATACGGTAATCGAAGCCATACCGGCCTCGCTCTACAAGCCGACGACGCCTGCCCTGGAAGTCGCACTGCTGGCCCTCGATGCTCTGGCCTTGCCGACAGGCAAGACGCTGGACGATATTGGCGCCTCATTACGAACAGCCCATGTCGCGCCGTCACACGATATATCCTCGGCCCTGGTGTGGCTGGAGTCGACCCTCGGCATCGCTCAAGTCGAACCTGTTCCACCGGCCGAGACGCTGGAAGATGAAGACTTGATCGCCCAAATGCCCGAAGATCCGGATGCGATTCTGGCATGGCTGGAGCAAATGGCCGACAAGGAAGAGGCCGCTCTGGAACAGCCGGCGATTGTGCCGCGTGACGATTCGGCCGCCTATGCCGGCAGTCAATATGCCGCCAATCAGTTGACCGAAGATTGGGCCGCAACTGATTTGCTCAGCATGCCCGACGATCCCGATGAGGCCATGGCCTGGCTTGAGGGACTGGCACGCGACGAGACCAGTGCCCGTGACCAAGCGGTCGCGAATGTTGTCGTTGCCTTTGAGGCTGAAGCGAAGCAAGCCACTGGCGAGCCTGAAGTCACCGATATCGCGGATCTGGAGGTCGTCGATGATGAAGCCGCCTTACTCGCTGAAGGTGAGGTTGAGGAGATCATCGCCGACGATCCTGTTAAGGCCGTGATCGACGACATTGATGCGACCATCGACGATATCATCGCAGCCATAGCGGGCGAATCCGCAATAAGCGTTGCCATGCCCATTGAGGCAACGGTTGAAGATATTGAGGCAACGGTCGGTGAAGAAATCATCGAAACCAAAGACGAAGTCGTGGAAATCGTTGCCGATCCCGTTGAGGCCCTAATCGAGGATACCGGTACGGCGGCTGAGGATATAGTTGAATCGATACCGTTCGTCGAGGCTCAAGTTGCAGAGAGCATTCCCGAACCGGCGGAAGTTCCGCTCAAAACAACCAAACCAAAGCGGCAACGCGCCAAACCCGCCAAAGCCAAAGTCGAAGAGGCTGTGATCGATGAGCAACCTCAACCCGATGAACCGCCCCAATTGTCATGGGTCGATCTGTTGAAACCCCTGGATTAACCACGAGTTCGGGTCATCCGATACATCGTGTTAACATAACCTGTCTTACTGATAAATCACGGAGCTTATTAGATGGAAAAAACCCTGGTGTTAATTAAGCCGGACGGCGTGCAGCGCGGGTTGATCGGCCAGATCATCACGCGCTTTGAGCGTCGTGGGCTAAAACTGAGTGGACTGAAATTGATGCAGATGACGAGCGAGCTGGCCTCGGCCCACTATGAGGCCCATGTCGGCAAGCCATTCTACCCTGGACTGGTGAGCTACATCACCTCCGGCCCCATTGTGGCCATGGTCTGGGAAGGCAAGGACGCCATCCAGATCGTTCGCACAACGATGGGGGCCACCAACGCCGGTGCGGCCGCGCCGGGAACGATTCGCGGCGATTTGGCCGTGGAGATCGGCCGCAACCTGGTTCATGGGTCGGACGGCCCGGAAAGCGCCGCGCGTGAAGTATCCCTCTTCTTCTCCGCCGGCGAACTCCTCGATTGGCAACGCGAAACCGACCGCTGGATTCGCGAATAGAAAAGCAAAACCCCAGGTGACGACGACCGGAATGCCGTTGATCGTCGTCACCTGGGGTTCGTTTTTTATTCAGACCCCTCGCAGCTTTACTGCATTCTGACGACCACCCGTCCCTTGTGCCACAGCGACTCCAAATCGTAGTAGGCTCGCTTTTCCATGGCAAACAGGTGGACAACGACTTCGCCATAGTCGATCAATATCCAACCGTCACCCGCCGCCCCCTCAACCCCTTTCGGCATTCGGCCGCCGAGCGCCTTCGCCTCATATTGCACCGCTTGCATCAGCGCCCTTAATTGAGGCTCCGATTCACCGCTGCAGATCACAAAATAATCGGCGAAGATGGCCTGGGCATGCAGATCCAGCACGAGAATATCGACGCCCTTTTTATCCTGCAGGACATCGACTAATAAGTGAGCAAATTCCAGACCTTCCAGATAACACCTCCGAACCAAATATCTATTGCATTGTAGCTCTTTTAAAAGGGCTTGGCCATATCAGCGGTTGCCGTCGCGCCGGTCAGGAGCTACACTGAGCGCAGATGTTCTGAATTTGCGAGTCGCCTATGTTTCCCTTTCTCAAACAATCGGATGAATTTGACCGCTCTGTCTGGACGGTTGGCGAGCTAACCACCTACATCCGTGAAATGTTCGAGTTGGACTATCGCTTGCAAGATGTCGAAGTGACCGGCGAGATATCCAATTTCACGCGGGCCGCATCGGGCCATCTCTATTTCACCCTGAAGGATGCAACAGCCCAGATCAAGTGCGTCATGTGGCGTACCCAGGCGGAGCGTCTGCGATTCCGCCCGGTCGAAGGGGATGCCGTGACGGCTCGCGGCCGCATATCGGTGTACGAGGTCGGCGGCATCTACCAGCTTTATGCCGAACGGTTGCAACCGGTGGGCCGCGGCGATCTGGCGGCCGCTTTCGAGCGCCTGAAGGAAGAACTGGCCGCCGAGGGTTTGTTCGACACCGACCATAAGCAGCCCATTCCGCGCGTGCCACGGAAGATCGGCATCGTCACTTCCACTGGAGCGGCCGCGCTGCGCGATATCCTGAATGTGCTGCAACGGCGCAACCCGCTAGTGTCCGTGCTGATCGCGCCGACCCTCGTGCAGGGGGAGATGGCCCCGCTCCAGATCGTGCGCGCGCTAAAATGGCTCGACGACCGCGACGATATCGACACGATCATCGTGGCCCGAGGTGGCGGCTCCATTGAGGATCTGTGGGCATTTAACGATGAGCGCGTCGCCCGCGCCATCTACGACGCCCGTCATCCCGTCATCAGCGGCGTGGGGCATGAGACAGATTTCACCATCACCGATTTCGTGGCCGACCTGCGCGCGCCGACGCCGTCGGCCGCGGCCGAATTGGCCGTCATCGATCTATCCGATGTGCGACCGGTGATCCGGGATTACGAACGCGCCTTGCGAGCGGAGTTAGACGCGGCATTGGCCGGACGTCGGGAGATAGTTCGCGCCGGCACGCAACTCCTCAACCTGTTAAGTCCCCGGCGAACGATCGATGCCGACCGCCAACAGGTGGACATGCTGGCCGACCGCATGACCCGGGCGCTCCATCGCGTACTCGAACGCAGCCAATCGCGGCTCGATATCACCGTAGCCGGTCTGACTGTTGTGAATCCTCTGGCGACACTGGCGCGCGGGTTCGCTATTGTGCGCGATGACGGGGGCAACGTGATCCGCGCCGTCACCCAGGCCAATCCGGGCGAGGGGATCACAATTCAGGTCAGCGATGGGACATTCGGCGCGCGCGTTACCAGTTAATCCGTCACGCTAGTTGTAGCTCCAGAAGGCGATCTCCCCATCCGCCAGGCGGTAGGGCCGACCACCACCCACCGGCACCACCAAAATATGGTTGCCGTCATCCTCACGTACAGGCAACACGATCGCGCTGCTGTCGGGCGACCAGATGCGGTGGCTCAGGGCGTACTGGTCGAAATAGGGCAGAAATTGTGACAGGTAGACGCCCGTCGGCATGAAGTCCAGCAGCCGCATACCGGTCCCCGATTCAGCATCGATAACCGAGAGCGTCAGCAGGCTGCGATTTGGTTGAAGGGCAGGCTCGGCCGCCACCCGACTCAGGCGACGAGAGCTATCTTTATTAGCATTGATGCTGTCGTCGTTCGCATCGTTGCTGAGTGTGATGAAGGCGATCGAGCGGCCGTCGGGCGACCAGAAAAAGGCCAGCACCATCTGTGTGCTAAGCAAATGCACCTCGCCCGTCGTCACGTCAAGTTGCCGTAATGGCCCCCAATACGGATGACCACTCAAGGGGCCGTTGGTGTAGGCGATCCGGTCGTGGGTAGGGCTCCAGCCGAAAGCCACCGAACTGCCCTGCTCATAGGCTTGGCGTTCCCCGGTCCGCGTATCGACGACGACCAGCGCGCTCAGACCATCATCGGCCCGCTCGGCAAAGGCCCAATAGCGGCCGTCCCACCCAATGCCGGGGGCCTGAAACGCACCAGGGACGGCCAGGTTATCGGCCATCGTCCGGCCATCGATGTCGATGAGGGACAACAAGCCATCCGAGAGGTTCCGTCCGGAGTGAACCAGCATCTGGCGGCCGTCGCGAGACCAGTCCCAATAAAATGGCGAGCCGGTAGCCAACAGGCGACTGTCCTCGGAGCCGTCACCAGCCACCACATTCAGGCTCATCAGGCTGCGCGAATAGTTCGCCAGAAAGGCCAGATGACGGCCGTCAGGCGACCAGTAGAGATAGAACGGGGATTTATCCTCACTGAAATAGATCTGCCTGTCAGACAGCGGTCCGGTACGAGTCGTGTCCTCCAGCACATAGATTCCGCCGCCGGTCGGTGTATTGCCGACCACAGCCAGTCGACGCCCGTCGGGGGCCCAGGCCGGTAACAGGAACAAGGCCCTGTCACTGCGCTGCGTCAGCACGCGCCGCTCATCTCCGGCAGGCGACATCGTCTCAATTTGCCCTTCATGGTTGATGACGGCGATACGATTGATCGCCGGCGTGGTCGGGCTAATTTCGGATTCGAGGGTCGGTAGCGGGGTAGACACGGCGGCCACGACAGTGCCGGGGGCGGCCGTCGGACCGGTCCTGACTTGCTCGATCCGGCCGGCTGTGGCTGTGCGGCTTTGCTGATGGGCGGCTACGAAAAAGACGACTATCGACGACCCAACCAGACTGAAGATGAGGACGATGGAGACAAGCAGAAACAGGAAGTTGCGCCGCCTGTCAGCCCGGGCAGTATCAATTTCGAAATCGTCGAATTCATCCGAATCGATGAACGGGTCGTCATCGTACATAGGCGGATTGTAACACCGGGGCGGCCATATCCCAGAGGCAGTTCACCAAGCGTTTAGCAAACCAAAACGCTGATAGTGTGACACCATCATCAGCGGCGACTGTGTTAGAATCACGGCTATGAGCACGCATGATGACTCTTCCGTCTCTCAAAATGCCTTGTCCGGCTTCATTCGCGCCGCGGGTGTGATCCTGGCTGTGTCCTATCCGGTTCTGGCCCTGTCGGCCGGCGTCCGATCGATCTATCAACTATTCCTGAAAGAAGGGCCAGTGGATTATTTACCGGCTGTCCTGAGCGGTGTCGCCGCCATCTGCTACCTTCTGGCCACGCTCGGCTTTGTCATCCGTAAACAGTGGGCCTGGAAGCTATCGGTCACGATGCTGGGGTTCGAATTGGCCATGGTGCTCATCGTCGGCACGCTCAGCCTGCTCTACCCCGGCCTGATCGGACGAACGGTGTGGGGACATTTCGGCGCCGATTATGGCTACTTTCCGCTCATTCAGCCTATTCTGGGTCTGGCCTGGTTGTTCCACAGTGAAACGAGGCGGGTCTACCAAATCGGCGAGCAATCGGCCTAGCGTCCAGTCCCTCGGCTGCCGCTCATCTCTCAAAGGAATATTCTGCCTGAATATAGCGGCGCGTCCTGGTCTTGGCGCGAACCAGCAAGGAATGGGTTTCGGCATGATCGCCGATATATCTGAGGCCCGGCAATATCGCCGTCCCCGTCAGTCCCGTGGCCGTAAAGAAGATATCATCACTGGTGACGAGGTCTTCGACGGTATAAATCCGGCGCAAATCCAGTCCCGCCTGGGAGATCGCGGCGCGTTCCTCGGCTGATTGAGGCGACAGTCGGGCCAGCATCCCTCCACGTAACGCGCGAACCGCGCAGGCCGACAATACCCCTTGGGACGCTCCGCCAACTCCCATCAGAACATCCACATCCGTACCGGGCATGGCCGCCTCCAGCGCCCCCTCCGTGTCTCCTTCCTGGCGCAGATAGATGCGGGCACCGGTCGCCCGAATCTCTTCGATGAGATCGTGATGGCGAGGCCGCTGCAACACGACAACCACCAAATCGCGAACTGATTTCTTCTTGGCGCGGGCGATGAGGGCCAGCGTCCAGGCCGCCGGAGCATCCATGCATTCCGGCACGAGGACATGGGCCACATCCCGGTCAACGACGATCTTGTCCAGATATTCCGCCGGGCCGGATGACCAGATGCTGTCACGAGGCGCCACCGCGACGACCGAGATCGCCCCGGGCTTGCCTTCCACCAGCAAGCGAGTCCCGTCGATCGGATCAACGGCCAGGTCGAATAAGGCTTTCCCCTCGCCAAAGACGACACCCTCACGAAGTGGCGCGTCACCATCGATCAACCGGTCCTCGCCGATGGCCACGCGGCCGTTTATGCCCAATGTGACGAGCATATTGCGCATTGCGCCGGTAGCGGCCGAATGGGCGGCGTCAAAGTTGCCCGAGCCGATCCAGCGACCGGCAGCCAGCGCGGCCGCTTCCGTCACGCGGGTAAGATCGAGGCCGATATTGCGTGCAGTGTGATTATTTTCCATGATCGTCTAACCGGCACGGGTTGAAACCTGTCTATCCTCAAACTCGACGGCCGTCAGCAAACCGGCCGCTTCCCAGGCATGCATACCCCCTTCCACAATGCTGATATCCTTAAAGCCAAGTTGACTCATGACCGCCGCGGCACGACGGCTGCGACGGCCGCTTCGACAAATGAGCACGAGCGGTCTGTCGCCGGCGAGGACCAGGCCATCCCGGAGTAAAATCGACAAGGGTGCCGACTGCGCTTCGACGATATGAGAGTGTCGGTATTCGCGTGGCTCGCGCACATCGAGGATAACGGGATGCTCTGATGACGGCGTTCGTCGAAGGATGAGCCATAACTCACGCGGCGTCAGAAGCGTTGCCGGAACAGAACCATTGGTCGATTTAATACTATCCACGCCGATCCCCACCGGTGTAATGCCGATGAGATCGTTCCGCTTGGGCAGATTCTGACATTCACGAAACACGCGCACCGGGCATTCATAGATACAAATAGCCGGGTCCAGGACATGATGAAAGAGATGCTCGATGGCTTCATCTTCGTCGAGGATGTTACCGATGCCAAGAGAGGCCAAGCAGCCGGTTGACTCCATCATCTGCCGAACTTGAGGCCCGACATGAACCAGGTAGACATCGCCGCCACGCTCCCGATACGTGGCGACCAGGCTCTCCAGCATGTGGATGCCGCTAAAATCGATCTGATTAACCTGATGCATCCGAATCAGCACAGAACGCTGCTCGGGAAATCGGGCAGCCAGCTCCATGATCTCCTCTTCGATATGACTGACCGCACCGAAATAGAGATCCCCCTGGATTTCGATGATGTTCAGCTGCGGACAGACGGGTGAATCGGGTCGATGGATAAAATGCCTAAAATCATCGTCGGGTTGAACGACCAGCACCCTGGGCGCGCTCGTCCTGATTAGATAGAGGGCGAACGACAGGAGAATGCCGCTGAGGACGGCGAAGTCCAGGTCAAGGAATACGGTCCCCAGAAGCGTGACGATCATGATCATGGCATCGCCCGGCGCGCCCCGCGCGATGCGCCGTATCTCGGTCCGGTCGACCATATTAAAGGCGGCGACGATCAGCGTACCGGCCAAGGCGCTGATAGGCATATAGGCGCCCAATGGGCCGATAGTCAACATCGCCAGCAATACGACCAGTCCGGAAAAAACGGAGGCCATAGATGTTCTCGCGCCGGCCCGATGCTTCACGGCCGAGATCGTAAATGATCCCGACGTGGCATACCCGCCGAGAAAGCCGGAGAAGATGTTGGCCACCCCTTGGCCCACAAACTCCTGATTGTTATCAAGGCGTTGTCTTGTGAAGGTAGAGAGCGAGCGGGCCACGGCCGTTGCCTGCACCAGCCCAATGGCTGCCATAGCCAACGCTCCGGTGGATAACCGGGCAATTAAATCCAGGTTGAACAAAGGTAAACGGACCGGGGACGGCACACCGCCCGGTATGCGGCCGAGGACAGCCACGCCGGCCGCGCGCTCGCCAAGAAGAAAGACAGCCAGCGTGGCGGCCGCGATAGCGATAAGCGCCCCCGGTAATCGAGGATTCATACGGCGCAACAAAGTAATCAGAAGCATTGTGCCGATGCCCAGAGCGGCCGTCAACAGATGCGTATCGGTCAGGCTGAGGAGGGTGTTTTGCACACCGGTCACGACATCCGCTCTGGGAACAACCAGTCCGAGCAAGGGGTCCAACTGCTGGATGGCGATCAGGATACCCGCGCCGGTCGAGAAGCCGACGATAACCGAGTGGGAGACAAAATTAACGATAAACCCGAGCCGCAGCACGCCCAGCATAAGTTGGAAAACACCGATCATCACGGTCAGCAGGCCCGCCGCCACAATAAAATCGGGCGATCCCGGCATGGCCAGAACGACCAGCGTCGTTAGCAACATCAGCGACAATGTATTCGTCGGCCCGGAATGAAGTTGGCTGGAGGAGCCCCACAGAGCGGCCGCGATGCTGCCGATGATTGCCGTAAAGAGACCCATCTGAGGCGGCAGCCCCGCCAATAACGAATAAGCAATGGCCTGAGGGAGCAGGACGACGCCTACTGTGACGCCGGCGATGAAATCGGGGCGCAAGTCGGCACGATCATAAGCCTGGAACAGGCGAATCGGCCGTTGCAAATAGCGCAGTGCGGGCAGGGCTGCGTGTTTGGGCGACCATTTGATCGTCGTGGTCGTCACCACGAACCTTCCTTGGGCTGCTCCGGGGCCGGTGGAGGACATTCAGCCCGAAGAGCCGGATCAAATCTACCCGCATTGTAGAGAAAATAGTGTCCGACGCAATATCACCACAGAAGATCAGTCGATCTCCAGCAATCGATAGGGATAAACGTTAATAACCTCGGTCTTCTCATACCGGGTCACCACAGTCTCATCCTGCCGATAGACATGGATATGGCCGTGAAGGTGATAGCGGGGCTTGAACATGCGCAGAAAGCTCAGGAACACCTTGAAGCCTGTGTGAGCCAGATCAGGACGATCCTGAATCCCGTATGGCGGGGAGTGTGTGACGAGGATGTCGAGGGCGCGGCCGAGACGTCGCCGATTCCATAACAACCGGGGGACGATCTGCGCCACAGTCATCCGCATCTCCGACTCGCTGTACATGTAATCAGCGTGGGCCTTATAGCGCATGGAGCCTTGAAAACCAGCCAGGATCAGATCCTTGTGCATGACGACCTTGCCATGTATGTCGGCCCCGCCGCGTACCTCGCTCCATACATGGCCATCCGCGGAATACTGGGGGCCGCCATCATGGTTGCCGCGGACGTAAAATAGCGGCACGTTAAACGCTGAGGTCAGGAAGTCCAGATAGTAGAACGGCAAGTCGCCACAGCCAACAAGCAGATCGACGTCGGGGTAATACTGCCGCGCCTGGCCGCAATAAAGCCTGTCCATAACCCGATCGCTTACGGCCAGTATATTCATGGGTCAGGCCAATCGCGGTGACGGTTTTGCTCCAGCTTATCCAGGATAGCGCGTTCCAGATCGATGTTGCTGATGCTTGCCAGCTGCATCAGGTAGAGGGCGACATCGGCCAGTTCCGAAGCCAGCGCCTCCTGTTCACGGGCATCATCTCGCCACTGGAAATGCTCAAGAACCTCGGCCGATTCCAAAGCCAAAGAGATTGCCAGGTTCCGCGGCGTTTGCGGTTTGGGCGAGCCGTCTTCATACCAGCCCTTGGCCGACACGAAGGCATGCATGCGCGCTTCCAGTTCTTTCAGGTCCATCGTCTATTGATTGTAGCCGCAAAGCGAAACCGCCGGCCACCCCAACGCAGGTGCGACCGACGGTTTCGAGTTTAACTCATTTTCCCCCGAAGTAGACGGGGATATCCGGTATCGACCGAGCCAACCGCCGCCGGATTGAGGCCGACGTTTAGGCCTACAGCCGCTCGGCCACGAAGGCGGTCAGGTCCGCCAGGCGAGACGCATAACCCCACTCGTTGTCGTACCAGGTGACGACCTTGATGAAGTTGCCGTCGATGACATCGGTGGAGAGAGCATCGACAGTCGTCGACGCCGGATCGCCCTTCAGGTCCATCGAAACCAGAGGTTCTTCGGTGTAATTCAGGACCTTGCCCAGCCATCCCGGACCGTCAGCGGCGGCCTTCAAGGCCTTGTTGATCTCTTCCTTGGTGGTCGAGCGCTCAACTTCGGCCGTCAGGTCAACGACGGATACGGTCACGGTCGGCACGCGGAAGGCCATACCGTTGAACTTGCCTTGCAGTTCGGGCAGAACCAGGCCGACGGCCTTGGCCGCGCCGGTGGAAGTCGGGATGATGTTGTTGGCGGTCGTGCGCGCGCGACGCAGGTCCTTGTGGGCCACGTCCAAAATGCTCTGGTCGTTGGTCATGGCGTGGATGGTCGTCATGAGGGCGCGCTTGATGCCGAAGTTCTCGTGGAGCACCTTGGCCACCGGCGCCAGAGCATTGGTGGTGCAGCTGGCGTTGGAAATCACGTTTTGGGTAGCCGGGTTGTACGTCTCTTCGTTGACGCCGAGGACGAACGTGCCGTCGATATCCTTGCCGCCCGGAGCCGAGATGATGACTTTCTTGGCGCCGGCCGTCAGGTGCGCGCCGGCCGTGGCCTTGTCACGAAAACGCCCGGTGCATTCGAGAACGATGTCGACGCCCAACTCGCCCCACGGCAATTTGGACGGATCCTTCTCGGCATAGCTCTTGAGCTTCTGTCCATCGACATAGATGTCGCCGTCGCGAACTTCGACTTCGCCGGGGAACTTGCCGTAGGTTGAGTCATACTTCAACAGGTGAGCGTTCGTCTCCGCGGGCATCAAGTCATTGATCGCCTCAACATCGAGGACGTCCCGGTAGTTCTCGTAAATCGCTTTATAGACCTGGCGGCCGATGCGGCCGAAGCCATTAATACCAACTTTAATCGCCATTGAGAAATCTCCTTTCGTGGTGAATGAAATAATCGAGTTTAATGTGCAGGTGTGGGTGTAGAAGTGCAAGAGCGCGATGGACTCGCACTGGTGAGTATTATACCAGATATCCCGCCGGATTAAAAACCGGCGGCTAAACAGGCGGCCGATTTATTTGATACTCAGGAAAGCAACGCCAGCACCGCATTGGCCAGCTTGCCGCTATCGTGTCGCCAGGGGCGGGCTTCATCAATGAGATCGCAGGTGATGAGTCGCACGCCGGACGGTTCATCGGGAACGACGAAGGTCGTATGCCCACCACCGGTATCGGCCGGAACCGCGAGATTATCATTAGCCAATACAATGTCGATGATTTTGCCGGGAGTGTGCCGGCGGATCGCCTCGACGTGATCGACGACCGAATAGTCGTCGGTCTCGCCGGGCTGCGTTGCCAGATTACAGATATAGACGACCCTGGCCCGCGTATGCAGCAGCGCCTGAGCCAGATCGGCAATCAGCAAATTGGGCAGGATGCTGGTGTACAGGCTGCCCGGTCCCAAAACGATCAGGTCGGCCTGGAATATCGCTTTCAGCGCGGGGGGATAAGCGCGCGCATTTCTCGGGTTGAGAGCCATACGCTCGATCCTGCCGCCGGCCTGCGGGATGGCTGACTCGCCGGCGACCTCGACGACCTCGCCATCGGGCAAGACCACGTCGGCCGTCAGGGTCACGTCCTCGAGCGTGGAGGGGAACACCTGCCCGCGCAAGGCCAACACACGCTGGGCGGCCAGCAAGGCTTCGTCGAAACTGCCTGTGATGCCGGTCAGCGCCGCCAGCAGCAAATTGCCGAAAGCGTGACCGCGCAGGCCCTGGTCCGACGACGAATCATGGCCGGCTTCCCCCATCTGCCCCCCGAAGCGATACTGCAGGACCTGAGTCATGAGTGTCTCGTCCCGCGCCAGCGCAGCCAGATTGTTGCGAAAATCACCCGGCGGCAGCAAGCCCAACTCCTTGCGCAGGCGGCCACTGCTGCCTCCGTCATCGGCCACGGTGACGATGGCCGTGATATTGCTGGTGCGCGATGTCAACCCGCGCAACAGGCCCGGCATGCCCGTCCCGCCGCCAATAGCCACAATCCGCGGCCCGCGATCCCGCTGGCGATACTCAACCAGCGAATCGACCACGGCTCCGCTTTGACCGCGCAACGGCTCGACCAGATTCCTCCCCAGTCTGACCAGTGCCACCAGGATGATTACGCCACCGAGTAACAACGGCAGCGCGACACGAGCAACATAAGGCAAAAACTGGAGTGTCAACAGCTCATACGCGCGAGGCGATAGCCGCCCTGCTCCGTCGATACCCAGCAGGAGGTTGAGCCAGCCCAGACTGGCGACGGCGGTGCCCAACGCCAGCACAAGCATCCAGCGTTTCACACCAATGCCGGGCACGAGCCAACGCCGACGCTCGGCGATAGGCGACCAGATAGATCTCTTTTGACTCATAATTAAAGCGGTGCCGGATGCAATATTCGAACCTTTCTCGATCAAATTAGTATATAGCAGTTTAGCTAACTCTTCGAAAGGTTGGAGGACCTTCATGCGAGCAATATGGTCTGTCAGGGCAGCAATTATCGTCCATATCCCAATCACTTGCCTGCGGTTACCGCCTGCTGTATAAGTCCATCACGCTCGCAGCCGACTTGGCGCGAGCTTGTTTAATTATTGGACATCATCAGGTATGGAACCTGTTCAGTTGCCACAACAAAACCACACCCGCGCCTATCTTGTTTTGGCGTTCAGCCTCCTGAGCATGGCGTTTTCAGGCATCTTCGTGAGTCTGGCCGGAGCGCCGGGAGCGGTGTCTGGGTTCTACCGCATGGCCGTTGCTGCCTTTGTGCTGGCGATCCCGTTCATGCGCAATGTCCAGCGGGTCGGCGTCCCCAACCGCCGGGAGGTCATGATCGCCATCCTGGCGGGCCTGTTTTTCGCCTTCGACCTGTTCTTCTGGAACACGGGCATCCTCATCAGTGGGGCCACCAATCCGACATTGATGGGCAACACCGCGCCGATTTGGGTTGGCTTGGGGGCGATGGTTTTCTTTAATGAGCGACCGGCAGGGCGATTCTGGTTGGGCCTGTTGGTAGCCATCGCCGGCGCGGCTGTCATACTGGGCGTGGACACCCTCAACGATGTGGGGCTGGGCACTTTCTTCGGCATCCTGTCGGGCATGTTCTACAGCGGCTATTTTCTGGTTGTGCAGCGTAGCCGCCAGAAACTGAATACCCTGACCTCGTTCTGGCTGTCCACGGTTGCCACGACCCTGATGTTGGCCCTGATGGCCCGCTTGTTGGGGCAACCGTTGACCGGCTACTCGAATCTGACCTATCTTTATCTGCTGGCGCTGGGTCTGTTTGTGCAGGTCGGCGGGCAGATGGGTGTCGCCTATTCGCTGGGTTATCTGCCGGCGTCGATCGTATCGCCGACCCTGTTGCTCCAACCGGTGCTGACCGGCTTGTTGGCAGTGCCCCTTTTGGGAGAAAAACTGACCTGGGTTCAGGCGCTGGGCGGGGCGGCCGTGCTGGCGGGCGTCTATATCGTCCATCATAGCCGTCGGAAAGAACCAATCCCCTCCACCTGATAAAGCCAATCACCGGGATGGCCTGGGTTCCAGGCTCCATCTGAAGCGCAGGGTCGTTTGCCCGTCGAACGTCATTGCTTATAATCGCCTGTAGTAGCCGCCCATTTCATATCAAGCGAGGTTTCCCAACGATGAATCAAAACAAGGTTAAGTCACTACTGGACTATCTGCAGATCAAGCCGGTGAATCCGGGGGTCAGCACCGGAATGGGCGACTGGATCGATAGCGGCGCGCCCCCCATCACATCCTGGAATCCCACGACAGGCGAGCCTATTGCTCAGGTTATTCCCTCGACGGCCGAGACATATGAAGCCGTCATCGCCAAAGCCGAAGCGGGTTTCGCCGCCTGGCGCGAGATAGCTGCCCCCCACCGCGGGTTGGTTATTCGCGATCTTGGTGTAGCGGTGCGCGAGGCCGTTGAGCCCCTGGGCGAGTTGATTAGCCTAGAGATGGGCAAGATACGGGCCGAGGGCATCGGCGAAGTGCAGGAGATGATCGACATCTGCGAATTCGCCACCGGCTTGTCGCGCCAGCTCTATGGCCTGACCATGCACTCCGAGCGGCCGAAGCATCGCATGTATGAGCAGTGGCATCCGCTTGGTCCCATCGGCGTCATCACCGCCTTTAACTTTCCTGTGGCCGTCTGGTCGTGGAACGCGGCCATCGCCGCCGTCTGCGGCGATACGGTCGTATGGAAGCCATCGGAGTTGACACCATTGACGACCGTCGCCTTGCAACACATTGCCAACCGGGTCATGGCCGATCACGGTCTCAACGGCGTCTTTAATCTGGTCGCCGGTGGGCCGGATATCGGCCGGGCCATCGCCGGGGATATGCGCCTGCCGCTCGTCTCCTTCACCGGCTCGACCCGAGTCGGCCGCAATGTGGCCCAGACAGTCGCCGCCCGTCTGGGGCGAACGATCCTGGAGCTGGGTGGCAACAATGCCATCGTCGTGGCCGCCGACGCCGACCTGGAGCTGGCAACGCGCGGCATCCTTTTCGGAGCAGTAGGCACGGCCGGGCAGCGCTGCACATCCACGCGACGCATCATTGCCCATCGCGCAATCGCCGGGGAGCTGGCCGACCGGCTGGTTCGCGCCTATCGGCAGGTTCCGTTAGGCGATCCGCTGGCGGAAGGAACATTGCTGGGGCCGCTGGTGACCCAATCGGCCGTCGAGCGCATGGAGCAGGCCGTGCGGCAAGCGGTATCGGAGGGCGGCGAGATTCTGACCGGCGGAGCGGCCCGGCCCGACGTTGGGCCACAATTCGTGGAGCCGACCATCATCCGCATGCCGGGCCAGACGGAGATTGTGCGGCAAGAGACGTTCGCGCCGATCCTCTATCTGATGGAGTATGAATCGCTTGACGAGGCGATGCACCTGCACAACGATGTGCCGCAAGGATTGTCGAGCGCTATCTTCACCGACAGCCTGCGCACGGCCGAGAACTTCCTGGCGGCCGCGGGTTCCGACTGCGGCATCGCCAATGTCAATATCGGCACCTCGGGCGCGGAGATCGGTGGCGCGTTCGGCGGCGAGAAGGAGACCGGCGGCGGCCGTGAATCCGGCTCCGACGCATGGAAAGGCTACATGCGTCGCCAGACCAATACGATCAATTGGTCGAGGGATCTGCCGCTGGCGCAGGGAATCCGCTTCGAAAGTTAACAGCGATATCAAGGGCAACGACCGCTCCCACTTTCAATCGATGATACTGCGGTCCAGGCCTGAGGAGTAACACTGTTCCGATGAGGAAACATGAGCGTGCGGACTCACTTGACTTCGCGCTCATACTTAACCGAACAATGACGTCAGGCCACGCTGCATTTTACCTGTACCTCCGCCGTCGTTCCACAAGCGATGATTGCCGGCGAGATGAATAATAAAGGACGGATACCCCCACCCTGTTATTAACTTTAATTACTTTATTTACTTGTATAATGCCCTTGGGCCGAGGACTTATGAAAGTTAATCAAGTAAATAAAGTTATAATATGGGGGTACCTGCAGGACAATCGGCACGGCCGAAATCCTGTCTACCCCCCCAGATAATATATTGATTAAATTGATCTAATTGATTTAATCGGCAGGATCGACGAATTATTCAATTTAATCAATTATTTCAATTTATTCCGGAGGGAGGGGGTGGCCTATAACCTGTTTATCGGAGTCCGTCATTGTCCGCAACGACTCACCCTAAGGCATCCGCCCTCCCCAATTCATGCTAAAATAAATAGCTGTCCGATAAAAGGGACCAGGGTTTCCTTCCATAAGGCTTGCAGGATCTGTGGCTGCTGCCAAGGAGTCCTCCATGCGAATTGCTATCTTTTCCGATGTTCACGGCAACCTGACCGGCCTGGAGACGGTGTTGGCCGATATCGATCGTCGAGGGGCCGACCTGATCCTGTTCGCCGGTGACCTGTGCCTGATGGGACCGCGACCGGCAGATACCTTGCGACTGGTGCTCGGCCGCCGCATCCCGTCGGTGATCGGCAATACCGATGGCTGGATCGCCGGATTGGCCAAGCCGCCGGCGCGAGTGGCGGAGGTTGTCGAATGGACGCGCGACCAATTATCAAAGGACGAGATAAGACAACTGGCGGAGTTGCCGTTCTCATTGCGCATCTCCCCCACCCCGCGGGCGGCCGACGACCTCCTCATCGTCCATGCCAATCCATTTAACGTGGACGACCTGCTTTACCCGCCGGAAAGCGAACAGATCGCTCGCTATCAGGCGGTTCGACAAAGCGATGCCGAACTAACCGAGCGATTTACCGAAATCAAGGCGGCCGTGCTGGCCTTCGGTCATTTGCATATCCCCGGCATACGGCCGCTGGGTTCGATGACACTGGTGAACGTAAGCTCGGTCAGCATTCCCGGCGACGGGGACAGCCGCGCCAAGTATGCCATACTGGAATGGAAGAACGGCGGCTGGTCGACAACCCACCACCGCGTGGCATACGATATCGGGGCCGAACGAGAGGCATACATCGCTCATCGGCCGCCGGGCTGGGAGGGTAACTGTTCACACTTACGGAAAACACAGGCTAAACTCTGAGGGATGACGCACGAGGAAGGGCAAGCACTACTGGCGGAAAACGCAGCCCTGCGGCAACTGGTAGGCGAACTGCAAGAGCAGGTCG
>JAGOZU010000060.1 GCA_018058545.1 Promineifilum sp.
TATCAATATCAACTGGCAGTTCTCCATCGATACCAGCCGGGAGAAGCTAAACGCTCGTTATTCGGTTGTTAATGAGTCCAATTCTAAATTCAAGATAATTTAGATTAATTATGTAACAGCGTATTAAGTCTCTCATGGCCTATTCCAACACAAAATCAACAAATTTCCTGATGTAAATCGGCTTGATAGGTCGGCGAGCGGGAACCGGCAAGGTTCGACCATCAGAACGCACAAAAACGACATGACTTGTACCACGCTGCCTCCATTCAATGTTGTAAGCATCGGCGACGGTTTTCGGGCTTTCAATCCGCCAATCATGTGGATTGTTTTGCATCTGCTGGAGGATTTTGTCAGCTTTGCTTACGAATATATGATACTAAATGTGATAGCATACAACAAGAGAACAGACCAAGTAATGGGTGGGGTTCATAACACTAACTTGTAATGCCGATGCCTCTTGTACCACTGTATCCCCATCGTCTCCATATCCGACCGGCTGTTGAAGTTGTTCTCGTTCACCTGAACGATGTCGACATGCTTGAAGCCGTGGGTCTTGATCGTGTCGCGCAGTTCGGTGTAGAGCAGGGCATTGGCCCCCACCCCGCGATATTGCGGCAGCAAGCCCAGGCCGTTGATGTTGGCCCAATCTGTCACCCGGCGGTCGCGCAGGATATGGAACCAGCCGAAGGGGAAGAGGCGGCCGCGCGCTTTCTGGATGCCGGCCGATACGTCGTGGTAAGCGATGAGAAACCCGGCGATCTCGTCCCCTTTCATCACCAGCTTGATCAGCGACGGGTCGACGATGGTCAGCAGCGAATCGACGATCGCCCGCGTCTCCCTCTCCGTCGGCGGGAAGAAGCTGTGCAGCCCGCTCATCGCCTCCCGATGAACCTTCATCGCCAGCGGAATCCATTCGCGGATCTCGGCCTTGGATGAGAAAGTCTTGATCCGGTAGCCGCGTTTCTCTTTTACGCGGGCGGCGATCTCATACAGCCGGGGCGGAATCTCATGATCGCCGCTGGCGTATCCCGAGAGATAGTCGCTGTCCTTCCCGAAGCCGGAGTCCTTGATGAAGGCGTCGTAATAGGGGAAGTTCCAGGGGATGGTCAGCGCCGGGCGATGCTCGAAGCCCTCGACCAACACGCTGCCGTCGATATTGGCGACGCCGCGCGGCCCGATGACCGTGTCCAGGCCGTACTCTTTGGCCCACTCGACCGCCTTCTTCAGCAGGATGCGGGCCACCTCGATATTCTCCACAACCTCGAAGTAGCTGAAGAAGGCCACTTTGGAACCGTGGTAATTGTTGAAGCTGCGGTTTTCCAGCATGCCCATGCGACCGAGCACCGTATCGCCCTCCTCAACGACGAAGAAATCGCCATGTGAATGCTCGAAGAAGGGATGCTTCGACTTGTCGAGGATCCGCATCATATCCGACCGGATCGGCGGCACCCACAACTCGCTGTCCTTGTACAAGTCGAAGGCGAAGTCAACGAACCGGGCGCGTTCCTGTTTTTTGGTGGTATCCAGTTGACGAATTTGCATGGCTTGGTTCAGTATGATTAATTCGATGGATTGTCTTCGCGGCGGCTCTGTACACACCATGCCTGGGTCGTGGCAGGCGATACCGCGTGGCTACTGTTCCGACTGTGGTTCTTCCGGCGATTTCAGGGTGATGCGATAGAACGCCTCGGCATAGTCGAACCCGACCTTCTGCCCCGCCTCGGCCGCCCAGGTGCGGATCATCTTGGCTGCCTCATTAACTTCAAATTGGCTGGCATGCTTTTTCAATGCCTCGACCTTGAGGTCGATCGTGTCGCTGATGTCGATGTAGCAGTTCGCTTTTTGGCTGAGGATGACGTACACGTAATTGACCTTATAGCCGGTCAGGCCTTCGGCCGCCAGGTCGGGATACAGCAGGTCCATCTCGACCGCCGGAAAGACGGCGTCGAGCGTGGCCTGCCCCGCGGCGCGGTGGTCCGGGTGGTTGATATAGTCATCGGACGGGAAGAAGTTGGTTGGGTCCATGCACACGATGGTGTCGGGTCGGTATTGGCGCATGAGGCGCACCAGCTTCTTGCGCAGCTCAAGCGTCGGCTGCAGGAAGCCGTCATCGTAGCCCAGGAAGATGCACTCCGCGCCGACGACATCGGCCGCGGCCGTCTGCTCCGCCCGGCGCACTTCGGCCAGTTTCTCGCGCGTCATGCCGTTTTCATGGCTGCCCACATTGCCGTCGGTGATGACCACGTAGATATTGCGACTGCCGCCCCGCGCCCATTTGGCGGCCGTTCCGGCCACGCCAAACTCCAGATCGTCGGGGTGGGCGACGATAAACATCGCCGTTTTGGGAATATAACCGTTGCTCATTGATTGATTCTCTGCCTTGAATTGATGATATGGAAACGATCGGCCTGTTTCCGATGACGCCGGATACAGACCTTCGCCCGGGTATGATATTGCGCAATGATGCCCGCCTCGTCAAGGCGAACCGGCATCGCGCGGGGTCAGTCGATGAACTCGATGGTTCCGAATGTCCGCCGGTCGAACACCCCGATCTGGCCTTCGCCCAGGGATAGCAAGGTCGTGTAGACGCGGTCAACATCCTCGCGCAGCCGGGCTACATCCACTCCTCGGCAGGTATCCGGCAGCGGGTCGAGCCATTGCCGCACGCGCAACAACATCTTGACCGCGCCGCGATAGTTGCCGTTTTCGATCTGGTAATAGGCGATCCCAACCTGCAGGATGCCCCGATACAGATCGCGGCCCGGCCCGGTGTCGTTGATCCAGGCCTCTTCCAGCGAGTCGTGGGCAAGGTAATAGTTGCCCTGATTGAACCGCTCGATCCCCTCTCGTGCCAGCGCTGACAGCGGTTCGGAGCAGGCGACGGCCAACGCTGCCCGGTCGGGGACGCGGGCATAGCGCTGAAACAGGGCGGGCATGTCGGCCGTGAAGCGCGACCGGGCCAGCACCGCGTCGGCTCCGACGGAGTGGGCGGCTTTCATCGTCTCCACGTCCTCATGGGGACCGAAGCACATCACCGGGATTCGTCGCGTGGCCGCGGCCGACTTGAGCGCGGCGATCCAGGTGCGCCACGGGATGCCGGCGTTGTTCAGGTCGAAGAGCAACAGGGCGGGCTGCCACAGCGCCACCTGATCGAAGAGGCGTCCCTCGCGGCCGTGCAGCCATTCGCCCGGGAGTTCGGGTCGGGGTTCCGTGTCGAGACTCCCCAGCTGGTCGGCCGTCTCGATCCATTTCACCCGGTAGCCGATGTGCTCGGCCGCCTTGGCGATGCGGGTGGTGAACATCAGATCGGCCACAAAGGCGACGATGAGCGGTGCTTTCGGTGGTTGTTCCATAGGGTGCCTTTCCAATCCCGGTTTCCTGCCGACGAGAGGATTATAGCCCGGATCGGCCGCCGCGCCTGAACTTATCGCCGGCCCGTCACTGAGCTATAATTTGCGCGGCTGCTCGCGAGCGCGAGCGCCGACATTCCCCAACATAACGAGGTGACCCATTTGACCACCCAGCCCGCCTACACGCAAGTTCACTTTGACCCGATAGCCGATCCACGAGCCGTCGTCGTCGCCGGCCCGGCCCGGTTCACGGTCCTCACATCGCGACTGATTCGCATGGAGTACGCGCCCGACGGCCGCTTTGAGGATCGGCCGTCCCAGGCCTTCTGGTTTCGCCGCCAACCGGTCCCCGATTACCATGTCGAGCGGGTTGATGGCAAGCTTGTTCTGACGACCGGGCATCTGCGGCTGGACTATCGCGTCGGCGAGCCTTTCGACCCGAACTCGCTGTCGGTTGCCTTGTTGCCCGATGGCCCGACCTGGCATTATGGCGACGCCGGCGACGACAACCTGAAAGGAACGGCCCGCACGCTGGATGAGGCCGACGGCCGGATCGTGCTCGAGCCGGGTTTGCTGTCGCGCGACGGCCTGACCGTGGTCGATGATGGCCGCTCGCTGGTCTTCGATGAGACGGGCTGGCTAATCGGTCGCGACGCGGCCGAGGGCGCGCAGGATCTCTATTGCTTCGGCTACGGATCGGCCTTTCAGGAGGCGCTGCGAGATTACGCCCGACTGGCCGGGGGCACCCCGCTATTGCCTCGCTGGGTGCTGGGCAACTGGTGGAGCCGCTATTGGGATTACAGTGACGCCGACCTGCGCGCGCTGATGATCGATTTCCGCGACCACAACGTCCCTCTGTCGGTGTGCATCATCGACATGGATTGGCATCTGGTCGATGTCGGCGAAGGGGTTAATGGCTGGACGGGCTACACCTGGAATAGCGATCTGTTCCCCGACCCACCCGACTTCATCCAGTGGTTGCATGGACAGGGCTTGCGGACGGCGCTGAACCTGCACCCCGCGCTTGGCGTTCGGCCGCACGAGGCGATGTATGCGGCGATGGCCGAGCGGATGGGGCTGGACCCGGCCGCCGGGGCGACGATCCCGTTCGATATCGCCGACCCCCAATTCACCCAGGCCTACTTCGAGGTGCTCCATCATCCCCAGGAGGAGATGGGCGTCGATTTCTGGTGGCTGGACTGGCAACAGGGCACGCGGTCGAAAGTGGCCGGGCTGGACCCGCTCTGGTGGCTCAACCATCTCCACTATTACGATCTCGGCCGGGAGGGCAAGCGGCCGTTCATCTTCTCCCGGTGGGGCGGGCTGGGCAACCATCGCTATCCCATCGGTTTTTCGGGCGATACCGTCGTCTCGTGGGAGTCGCTGGCGTTCCAACCCTACTTCACAGCGACGGCGGCCAATGTGGCTTACGGCTGGTGGAGCCACGATATCGGCGGCCATATGGGCGGGACGGAGCATCGCGAGCTTTACACCCGTTGGGTCCAGTTTGGCGTGTTCAGCCCCATCTTCCGCTTGCATTGCACCAAGAACGCGGTTCACGAACGACGGCCGTGGGGCTATGACGCCGAGGTGGAGCGCATCACCCGTGACGCCATGCAGCTGCGCCACGCCCTGATCCCCTATCTCTACACCATGTCATGGCTGAATGAAACCGAGGCCCGTTCGCCGGTGCGGCCGATGTACCACGACTACCCGGAGCATGACGAGGCCTACGACTGCCCCCAACAGTATCTCTTTGGCGCAGACTTCATCGTCGCGCCCTGCACCGAGCCGCTCGACGAAAAGACCGGGCTGGCGTCGCAGACCGTCTGGTTGCCGCCCGGCGACTGGTACCACTTTCTGAGCGGCCGGCATTATCGCGGCGACGCCCGGCATGTGCTGCGCAGCCGCCTGGAGGACATCCCCGTCTTTGTGCGCGCCGGAGCCGTCATCCCCCTTGGGCCTCGTGTCGGGTGGGGTGGGGTGGAAAACCCCGACGAGCTGCATCTCCATTTCTATCCGGGAGACGATGGCCGCTTTGTGCTCTTTGAGGATGACGGTCTGTCGATGGCCTATCGCGAGGGTACTTGCGCGCTGACCCGATTTGGGCAGCGCCGGCGCAACGGGAACATTGACCTGTCGATATCGCCCGCCGGCGGCGACCTGTCCGTTGCCCCGACCCGACGTACATACCACGTCTACATCCACGGTATCTCCGCCGTGGACCGGATCGCGGCCCGGCTCGACGGCGGGGCGATTCCCGTGTTGGTTGACCATTCCTATGAAGGCGAGGGCGTTCGCCTGGAGCCGATAACCCTGGAACGGTCGTCGACGGTCGAGATCGCCTTGCAAGTGACCACCGCCTGATTTTTGTTTTGCACAATTCCAAATATTAACTTAAGATTAGCGCCCAACCGTTGGCGTGGGTCGATTGGGCGCTCTCAAGCGGGTTCAATGGCTCGATCCGCGACGGTTCGACCGGCGGGAGACCGTCCGGCCCTTTTGGGTAAGGCAGCCACAGGCGTATCGCACGTCGTCGGAGAACGGGCGATGCAACGCCTGATTGACGTGACAGTTATATATTGAAGACCTATCAGGAAACCCGGCGAACATGATCCGCTCGGTGTTACCTAAATTAGGAAGGAGGATAGGTTAGGGCAAACGTACATTGACAATCCAGGGATATCGACGTTTATCAGCGACCGAGTCCGGCAGGGCTCAATCAAGAAGATTTCGGAGGAGATTTAGATGAAAGCGAGACTGAGTTTATTATTGACCTTGTTTGCGATTCTTGCCCTCAGCCTGGTTGCCTGTGGCGGCGGCGCGGCACAACCGGCCGCTCCGGCTGAGGAACCGGCTGCCCAGGCAACCGAAGCCCCCGCCGCGGCCCCCACCGAGGCCCCGGCAGCCGAGGAGGCCCCCGCGGTAGTCACCGGCAATACCCTGGAAGCAGTTCGCCAGCGCGGCACGCTTCGTTGCGCCGGCAACCAGTCGGTCCCCGGCTTCGGCTACATCAACCCCGACACCAACGAATTTGAAGGCTTTGACATCGACTTCTGCCGCGTGTTTGCCGTGGCCGCCTTGGGCGACGCCACCAAGGTGGAAGTTCGGCCGACGACCGCCAATGAGCGCTTCCCGGTCCTGCAATCGGGCGAGACCGACGTCCTCAGCCGTAACACCACCCTGACGATTAGCCGCGACACGTCGCTGGGCCTCAATTTCGCCCCTGTCACGTTCTACGATGGCCAGGGCATGATGGTTCGTGCCGCCGATAACATCAAATCGCTGGATGACCTGGCGGGTGGCACGATCTGTGTCCAATCCGGCACCACCACCGAGAAGAACCTGGCCGACGTCTTCCGCGCTCGCGGCATCGAGTTCACGCCGGTCGTGTTCGATGACGCCGACGCCACTCGCGAAGCCTATGACCAGGGCCAGTGCGACGGCTTCACCACCGACAAGTCGGGCCTCGTGTCCCAGCAGATCCTGCTGGCCGTCCCCGCTGACCACATCATCCTCGATGAGACCATGTCCAAGGAGCCGCTCGCTCCGGCCGTCCGTCAGGGCGACGACAACTGGTATGACATCGTCAAGTGGTCGATCTACTGCACCTTCGCCGCTGAAGAATATGGCATCACCTCCGAAAACGTTGACAGCTTCCTGGGCGGCGAAGAGCCGGTCATCCAGAACCTGCTCGGCGAAACGGGTGACCTCGGTGTCGCCATGGGCATCAGCAACGACTTCTGCTACCAGATCGTCAAGCAGGTCGGTAACTACGGCGAGATCTACGCCCGTAACCTCGGCCCCGACACGCCCTTCAACCTGCCGCGCGGCCTGAACGCGCTGTATACCGACGGCGGAATCCTGTACGCGCCTCCGTTCCGTTAATCGTTTGTTGTGACTGACAAGGCATGGCCCGGCATTGCAGCCGGGCCATGCTCTTTAATAAATCAAAAGAGAACCCGGCCATCTGCAGCCGGAGCGTGCAAGAGGAGGCGCGTCCATGACTGAACTTACGCCCCAGGCACCCAAACGATCGGAGTCAGTGCCGTTTTGGCGGGACATCCGCATGCTGGGCATCCTGGCGCAGATCGCTTTCCTCATTGTTGTCATACTGGGCTTTTTGTGGTTGGCCCGAAATGTGACCCAAAACATGTCCACCCTGGGCGGCAGCCAGTTTCTGTGCCGGGATGGGACAAGCAACTTTCGTTGCGCCTTTGACTTCCTCCAGCTGGAATCCCAATTCGCCATCTCGGAAACCCTGATCCGGTACGACCCCAGTGACTCGTATGCTCGCGCCCTGTTGGTCGGGGCGCTCAACACAGTCAAGGTGGCGGCTCTGGGCATCATCCTGGCCACGATACTGGGAACGCTCACCGGTATCGCCCGCCTGTCATCCAACTGGCTCATTCGATCCGAGGCCCGGTGGTATGTGGATATCATTCGCAACACGCCGTTGTTGCTGCAATTATTCTTCCTCTTTTTCGCGGTAATACTGGCCTTTCCGGCCATTCGCGAGGCCATCCAGCTTTTCGGCCTGCCGATTTACCTCAGCCAGCGCGGCATCGATTTGCCCTGGCCGGTGCGCATGCCCTCCTTCAGCGCCTGGCTGATGTATATTGTCGCCGGGATCGCCCTGGCCGCGGTCGTCTGGTGGTGGATCGGTCGCCGCGAGCGTGAATGGGAGCGCGACGTCAATCGACCGGTCTGGGCATTGGGCACTTTTCTGGCGGTCGCCCTTCTGGGCTGGTTCCTGGTCTCGGTCACGGCGGCCGATAATCAGGCGTTGCTGATCCCCGAAGGCTCCGGCATCACAGAATTGACCGATATCCGCTTGGCCGTGGGTGATGAACTGGGCCTGGAGAACCTGGGCGAGATCGACGAGGCCCTGGCCGACGGCTCGTTGAGCCAGGAGCAACTGGACGCGGCGACGGTCACCGTCTGCGTGGTCAAGGGCGACCACGCCGAAACAAACCTCGCCGCCGAATTCAGGCGCGCGAACGTCCCCTTCGCCATGAAGCGCGGCAACAACATGACCAAGACGGTCGCCGCCTATACCGCGGGTGATTGCGACCTGATGGCTGCGTCGACCGCGGCTCTGTCGGCCGAGTTGCCGGCCATCAACGAATCTTTGCCCAGCGCCATGGTACCCGTGCCTGAAGTCCCCCTCCGGATTTCAGTTCCCCGCATCGAGGGGTTGAATTTCGTGGGCGGCATCAAGCTCTCGCCCAATTTTGCCGCCATCCTCATCGGCCTGACGATCTACACCGGCGCGTTTATCGCCGAGATCGTCCGCGCCGGCATCCAGTCGGTGGCCAAGGGGCAGACGGAAGCGGCGCGGGCATTGGGTCTGTCGGAGTCGCAGCGGCTGCGCCTGGTCGTATTGCCCCAGGCGTTGCGGGTCATCATTCCCCCTCTGACCAGCCAATACCTGAACCTGACCAAAAACTCCAGCCTGGCCATCGCCGTCGGCTATCCCGATCTGTGGTCGGTCGCTTTCACGACGCTTAACCAGTCCGGCCGGGTCATCCAGGTCTTCCTGTTGGTCATGGGGACCTATCTGGTATTTAGCCTGGTGATATCCTTTTTCCTGAACTGGTATAACCGCCGCGTTGCCCTGGTGGAGAGATAAGATGACAACGCTCTATCAAAACTTCCAGACATTTCTGCGCGGAGATACGGGGCAATTTAGCTGGCAGGAATTCTTCCGCGAGCAGGTATTCCGGAGCTGGTGGTTCGTCCTCTGGCTGGCGATCCTGTCCTTCATCCTGTTTCGCGTTGTGGCGGGGCAATTGGCGGTCTCGCCCTTCATGACGGCCGCCATCGTGCTCATCTGGGCGGCGTCGGTGATGGCCACGGCCGTCGGCAATGTGCTCCACCGGCATACCCCTTACACCCATTGGCTGAGCAATAACCTGTATAACTCCGTTTCCAGCGCTCTCATCTCGCTGCTGCTGGTGATCCTGATCGTCGCCGGCGTGCGCGGCTTCATCGGCTGGGCGTTCATCCGGGCCAGTTTCACGCCTGATTCGGTGCTTGCCGCCCAAAACTTAAGCCAGTGGGAAAACCCCGGCGCGAATTGGGGCGCGGTCGTCAACAACTTCCGCAACCTGATGGTCTTTCGATTTCCGCGCAGCGAGGATTGGCGGCTCTGGTTCCTGATCCTCTGGAACGTCGTGTTGCTCGTCCCCACCACCTATGTCTATAGCCGTGAAGTTTATCGGCGCTCCCGAATACGCCGCGTCCTGACCGGTTTGTGGCTGATCACGCCGATTATCGCCTTCATCATGCTGGTGGGATTTGGGACAGACGGCCCCATTCCCCGCATCAACCCCGATATCGCCTGGGGCGGCCTGTTGCTGACGCTCATCGCGGCCGTATTCGGCATTCTGGCGTCGTTTCCGCTGGGGCTGATGCTGGCGCTCGGCCGCCGCAGCAAGATCATGGGCGTGCCGGTGTGGCTCACGTGGCTGATCATCGCCCCGCTGACCGTCTACCTGCTGGTGACGCAGACTGTACCGGGCTTGCGGAGCGCCATGGGATTGGGCCAGCAAGTTCTGTCCTTCTGGCCCCTGCTTCTGCCCGTGGCCGCTTTTCTGTTCCTGCGATACTTCCAGGGCAATGTTGTCGCCCTGATGAGCACGATCTATATCGAGTGCGTCCGTGGTGTCCCGCTGATCACGATCCTGTTCATGTCGATCATCATGTTTCCCATCTTCCTGCCGCCGGGGATGCAGGTGTTGGGGACGTGGCGCGTGCTGGCGGCCGTCACTTTTTTCGCCGCCGCCTATCTGGCCGAGAATGTACGCGGAGGCCTGCAATCGATCCCCAAGGGGCAGTTCGAGGCGGCCGATGCGTTGGGGCTGAGCACCCCGCGCAAATATGGGCTGATCGTCCTGCCCCAGGCGCTTCGGGCGGTCATCCCGGCCATCGTCGGCCAGTTTATCGGCCTGTTCAAGGACACTACCCTGGTCGAGACGGTCGGCCTGATCGAGTTCCTGGGTGTGGCCAACCTCATCTCAGCCCAGCCCAACTGGCTGGGCGTGCGGCGCGAGCCGTATGTGTTCATCGCCATCGTTTACTTCATGGGCAACTTCATCATGGCCGCCTATAGCCGCCGGCTGGAGCGTCGTCTGGGCGTGGGGGAGCGTTAACGGCCCCGTTAAAACGGCCCACGGGCAATCATTTTTGGAAGGGATTATCAATGGAACAAAACACGGAAAATACCCAGTCTCACACGATGGGTCACATCCACACCCACGGCCGGGAGCAAGCTACCGACGAGATCATCATCTGCCACGACGTCCACAAATGGTATGGCGATTTTGAAGCCCTTCGCGGCGTCAGCCTGACGGTCAAGCGCGGCGAGGTGATCGTCATCATTGGCCCGTCCGGCTCCGGCAAATCGACGTTCATCCGCACCCTCAACCGCCTGGAAGAGCATCAAAAAGGAGAGATCGTCATCGACGGCATCGTGCTGAGCCACGACATCCGCAACATCGCCGAGATCCGGCGCGAGGTGGGCATGGTGTTCCAGCAGTTCAACCTGTTTCCCCACCTGACCGTGCTGGAGAATATCATGCTGGCCCCCGTCAACGTCCGCAAATGGACGCGCGAACACGCCGAGGAACGGGCCATGCACTGGCTGAGACGCGTCGGCATTCCGGAGCAGGCCAACAAATACCCCGGCCAGCTATCGGGCGGGCAACAGCAGCGCGTCGCCATCGCCCGTACGCTGTGCATGGAGCCACACATCCTCTTGTTCGACGAGCCGACGTCGGCGCTGGACCCGGAGATGATTAAGGAGGTGCTCGATGTCATGCGCGACCTGGCTCTCTCCGGCTACACGATCATCGCCGTCACGCATGAGATGGGTTTTGCCCGCACGGTGGCCGACCGGGTGATCTTTATGGACGCGGGGCTGATCGTCGAGGAAAACACGCCGGACGAGTTTTTCGCCAATCCCAAGAGCGAGCGAACGCAACTGTTCCTGTCGCAGATCCTGAGCCACTGATCGTCCGATTTAGTGGCCGAACCAGCGGACGGTTGACGCGGGATTTGCCGGCGAATTGCCGCGCAATGCCTCATCCAGTTGCCCGCGCAAAAATGTGCCGTGGCCTCCGGGCCAAACGGGCTGGGCCGTTCGGAAGGCTTGCAGCGCGGCCGCCTGCAAGGGTTGGGGCAAACTCTGCCAGTACCGCGTCTGTCTGGCGATCGATTGCCGGGCGGGCACATATCGCAACGGGCCGTTGAGCGGCTGATGCGATAAAAATACCAGCCAGCGCCATACGTCGTGCGGCCGTTCGCTGCGGCGGTTGATGAAGCTGCCGTGCACCCACAACGGCGTGGAACCGGCGGGGAAGGGGGATACGCCAACCGGCCACATTTGCAGATAGTGCTCATAGTTGACCGCGTCATCGACCCAGACGGCCGCCCGCCGGGGCACGCCTTGCTCGTTGGCCATCAGCCTCAGCCGGTCTGCGGGCGGCGAGGCAGCCAGGTCGGGCGCGATTCCTTCGTCCAGGATGGTCCGATACCAATCGAGCGCATCGCCAACCTCCTGGCCGGTCAGAGCGCAAGGCACCGGCCGCATGGCGCAGTCGGCGTTGGCATAGGCATGGGCGAAGAGGATGTCGCGGGTGGCGTCCAGGAAGGCCCACTCGCCGTTCCAGCCGTCAAAGGTGGCGGTCGTCATGCCGTGCAGCGCTTCGATGTCGCTCTCCAGATCGCTCCATTGGCGGTCCGGCGACGGCTCCGGCAGCCCGGCCAGTTGATAGGCGTTGCGATCGTAGTACAGAAAGCGCATCTGTCCGGCATGGGGCACGAACCACAGGTGGTTTCGCCACTGTGCGCCGGCTAACAGCGGCTTGTAGAAGTCGGCCGATTGGAAGTTGGGGTCGCCGACGGCATAGTCGGTCAGGTCCAAAACCGAACCGGCGGCGATCATGGCCGCCGAGGGGGGATAGGCCGCGCCGTCGTAGGCGAGCAATGATTCGTTGGTTTCCTCGGGCAGGAGATCCAGCGTTTCGATCTGCACGACGATGTCAGGATTTTGGCGCATGAATTCGGCCGCGGCGTCGTCGTAGAGGATGGCCTGGTAGGGCAGGGGAGGCACGGCAAACCGGATCACGCCCGGCCTCAGGTGGGCGGCCAACTCCGTCGAAATCGCCTCCCAAAACGCCGGTGTCGGGTTGCTGTTGGCATCCAGCCCCAGCAAACGGGGGGAGGGCACGTAGAGCTTGTTCGGCGCGATGGTTCGGCGAAAGTTCTGATGGATCTCCAGGGTGAAGGGTTGCGCGCCGTCTCGACAACCTCCATCCGCGCACAACGCTTGCACCTTCTCATCGACGAAAGCGACGATCCGCGGGGTGAACGGCTCATCGATCTTCCTGAAGATAAGCTCGTTTCCGCCCGACAGCGGCAAGACGTACCGCTTGCCCCAGTAGCCTATCGGCGGGGTGGTTCGTCGCGTGCCGGCGTTCGTCAACTGGAAGTACGACAGCCGCCGGATGTCGTCGTCGCCGGTCAATGTGGCCACATAGCCAGTGTCCACCGGCTGCAAATCCACGATCGACTGGCCCGCGCAAATCGGCTCGTAGAATTCGGGTTGCAGCAGCGACGCCCGCCAGGCCCGATCGCCGGTCTGCAAGGAGAAGAACAGTTCCTCATCGCCCGCGCGACAGGCATCGCGGGCGACGTCCAGCGCGAGGCGGATGGTGGCCGTCGCCTCGATGGTGGCTTGCCGCACCACGACGACATATCCGGCCACCAGGGCGACGACGGCGACCAGGAGCAGGGCGACGAACATGCGCCAGCGCTTCTTCCCGGGCGCGGAAGGGGCCTCTACTGCCAGTCGCCGCTCATCGATCTCGTCGGCGTGTTCCCAATCGAAACGGTCGCTCATTGCGCCGGAATTATTCCTGATCCCCGCCAAAAAAAGAACGACCGCCTGAATCTCCCGTCAAGCGGCCGTTATCATCCATAGTTCGCTGAAAATAGAGGTGAGTCTAAAGATCGCCGGCCGCTTTGGCCAGCTTCTCGACCGCCTTCTCCAGCTCGTTCATCGCCGTGGCGATGGTGAAGCGCACGTGCCCTTCGCCGCTTTTGCCGAAGGCTCCTCCCGGAACCGAGGCGATCCCCGCCTTCTCGATGAGCGCTTCGGCCAGCTCGGCGCTGGTCTTCGTGCTGTTGGGGAAGCGCGGGAACAGGTAGAACGCGCCCTCGATGTTCATGCACTCGACGCCTTCGATGGCGTTGAGGGCCGGAACCATGAAGTCGCGCCGTTGGCGATAGGCGTCGGTCATGGCCCGGGTCGTCTCTTTAGGCCCCTTCAACGCGGCCACGGCGGCGTGCATGGTGAAGTTGGCCGCCGACGACACGGTCTGGCCGTTCATCTGGGCCGCCAGCTTCATGATCGGCGACGGGCCGGCCAGCCAGCCCAGCCGCCAGCCGGTCATGGCGTGCGATTTGGACAGGCCATTGATGGTCATCGTCCGCTCGCCCATCCCCGGCGCGGCCGCCAGCGAAAGATGCTTGCGGCCGTCGAAGATGATCGTCTCATAGATCTCGTCGGCGATGACGTAGAGATCGTATTCGAGAGCGACCGAGACGATGTCGTCATACTCTTCCTGGGTCAGCACGCGGCCGGTCGGGTTGTTGGGCGTGTTGATCATCAGCGCCTTGGTGCGCGGGGTGATCTTCTCGCGCAGCCGGTCGGCGGTGATGCGGAAATTATCGGCCGCGGGCAGGGTGACGGCCACCGGCGTGCCTCCGGCCAGGGTGATCATCGGCGGATAGGAGACCCAGACCGGCTCCAGATAGATCACCTCATCGCCGGGATTGATGACGGCCGACAGAGCCAGAAAGATCGACCATTTGCCGCCGGGCGTGACGACGATGTCCGAGCCGGGCTTGACCACGACGCCGTTGTCTTCTGCCATCTTTTGAGCGATGGCCTCCAACAAGGGGGTAATGCCCTTCATCGGCGCGGGATAATGGGTAGCGCCGTTTTCGATGGCCTGGAATGCGGCCGCGGTGATGTAGTCGGGTGTATCAAAATCGGGATCGCCCCCGGCCAAAGCGACGACGTCGCGCCCCGCTGCCTTCAGGGCCTTGGCTTTGTCGCTGACGGCGAGAGTTTCCGAGGGTGGAATACTGCTGACGAGACGGGATAATTCTTTCATGACTGTATTTTATCAGAGGCTGTTATCTTGTCGAAAGGTGGATGGTATCAGGCAATCGCAAAAAAGATGAATGGGCGACCAGAACGCGGATGACACGGATTTCACTGATTTACATGGGCAGGAATAACCCTTGCGATTCGACAAGGCGGGTTGAGATCGGGCATCCCACATCACAGCCACCCGTCATATTCGTGTTCATCCGCGTTCATTCGCGTTAATTCGCATTAATTCGCGTCCCAATATTCTTCATGCGATTGCCCTGGACGGCTACAGGTGCGGCGCCGAAAATGGGGTTACAATCCGGCGCATGGACAAACAAGGATCATCAGGCGTCTCGGCCGTCGTCTTGGGCATCATGCAGGACGCCGGGCTGCCCCACGCCGGATGCCGCTGCGCCCGTTGCCTCGACGCTTTCGCCCATCCCGAACGTGGCGGTCGCGTCGCATGCCTGGCCCTGGTGGACGAGCGGACCGACCCGACGCGCGTGTGGCTCATCGACGCCACGCCGGATATCGGCCGGCAGTTGAACGACCTGGCGTACGCGCTCGGCCCTCATCCGCATCGCGCCGATCGCCTGCGGCCGCCTGATGGTATTTTGCTGACCCACGGCCACATGGGCCACATCGGCGGCCTGCCGCAACTTGGCCCCGAGGGTATGGCGGTGGCGGACTTGCCGGTTTACGCCTCGGACGGGCTGGCGGCCGTCATCCGCGACTCGGCCGTCTGGCGGCCGCTGATGGCGGGTCTGGAATGGCGGCCGCTGGCGGCTGACCGCCGGTTTGACCTGGCCCCGTCCCTGACGATCACCCCGCTGGCCGTGCCTCACCGCGACGAGTGGGGTGCGGGCACGTTCGCCTTCAAGGTCGAGGGGCCGACACGGACGTTGCTCTACGTGCCCGACATCGACAACTGGGAGCAATGGCCGGAGGCGCGGGCGGCCGTCGCGGCGGCCGATGTGGCTCTGGTGGACGCGACCTTTTTCAGTGTGGCCGAGCTGGGCGGACGGCCGCCGGTAGCCCATCCGCTCGTGCCCGATACGCTGGCCTTCTTTGGTGAATCGGCGTCAAAGCTGGCGCTAATCCACATCAACCACACCAACCCGCTGCTGGACGAGGATGGCGCGGAACGGGTGAGTGTTTACCGAGCCGGAGCGACAATTGCCCGGCAAGGGCAGGCTTTCCCGCTTTGAGGGGGCGCTCAGACCGGTTGGTTCAGGATCACTCGCTATTGTGCAGGCGATCTTCGATTTCGGAAGGATCGGCAACTTCCAGGAACAACTTAATCGTTGTCTCTTTATATCCCAACATTCCTTCAATCATGAGAGACAGGCTAACAGTCCGTGAGAAACCGTTTTCGCTCTCCCTAAAAAAATCCTGCAATTCGTGCCATGCCGTGTGGGCAATGATACTATTGTCGCTCGCTGCCCGAATCGGGTCGGGGGGTGTGACCTCTTGATCCGATTCGGGCAACCGACAACTGACAGGAAGTAACGCAATCAGATGTTCAATCGACGACTATTTGTGATTCTCGCGGCCGCCATCGTGCTACTGGCCATGCTCCTCGGCCGTCCGTTTGCCGCGCACAGCGATAATGGCTTGTTTGCTCCCCGCGTTGGGCGGGTGGCCATCAAGCCGGGCGACGTCAGCCGGACCGACGACGTGCTCCGGCTTCGCGCCGTGGACATCAACTGGGGGGCGATCACGCCGCAGACGGACGAGATTAGCCTCAATCTGTTCCCCGATGTCACCCTGAACGCGCGGCTCCGCCGGGTGGATGAGATGGTCAACGGCGGGTTCGTCTGGGTGGGCGACGTGGAAGGCGACCTGGGCGGCTCAGTCACGCTCTCGGTGCAGGACGGTATCCTGGCCGGGAGTATCTACCGTGGCGGTATCGAATGGGGAGCCATTCGTTATGCGGGCGGGGCGTTGGGTGGCGCGCATCTGGTGGTAGAGCTGGACCCCCACACCACTGAGCCTTCGGGACGGGATTATGTGATCCCGCAACCGTCCACCGGCGAGCTTCATTTCCTCAATACGGCACAGGCGGAGACTTGCCAGGAGGACGGTTCGGAGATCGGGGTCATGATCGTCTACACCCCCGCCGCCCGGAACGCGCTCGGCGGCACGGCGGCTATCGAGGCGCTCATCAATCAGAGAATCAGCGAGATGAATAGCGCCAACGATGTTAGCCTCGTCAACTTTGACTGGCGACTGGTTCACACCATGGAAGTGGATTACGCCGAATCAGCCGGCCTGCAGACCGATCTGGAAAAATTGCAGAAGATCGGGGACAGCGTTATGGACGAGGTTCATACGGCGCGCGATACCTATAAAGCCGATCTTGTGGCCATGCTGGTAGATGAAGGCAACAACGGCCACTGCGGCATGGCTTATCTGTTGCGCAAGATGGAACCCTGGCTTGAGGCCTATAGCTTTGGCGTCGTTGCCCTGGATTACCCCGGCGAAGAATATACCTGCAGTTCGATGACCTTGACCCATGAATTGGGGCACATGATTGGCAATGCGCATGATCGAGCCCATTCCGGCGGCGATGTGCTTTTCACGTACTCCTATGGCTACCAATCACCCGCCGGAAATTTTCGCGATATCATGTCCTACGAATGCCCCGGTGGCTGCCCGCGCATCAACCAGTGGGCCAATCCGGACGTGTTGTTTCAGGGCGAGCCGACGGGAGTTGACTACGCGGTCGATCCCCAGAACGCGGCCGATCTCGCCTCCTCAATGAACCAGTCACGCATCCTGGCTTCCAACTTCCGCGCCGATTGCTCGGCCCAGGTGACGCCGACTTCAAACCCGACGAACACACCCAAGCCGGTGGATACATCAACCCCAACGTATACTCCGGCGAATACACCAACTTCGACGTATACGCCGACCCCGTCGTCCACGTCGACCCCGACGTCCACGTCGACCCCGACGTCCACGTCGACCCCGACGTCCACGTCGACCCCGACGTCTACGCCGACGAAGGAAGCCGGTATCACGCCCAGCCCCAGCGCCACTTCAGTGGGCAATCCCGCCGATATCCGCCGCCTATTTCTGCCGGTGGTGATCGAGGATTAGCCCGCCGGTTAGGTAATAGTGGCGATGACCGCCGCCAGCCGATCGGGGGTGTCCGGGTCAGAACAGCGTAGCAGGTGGGACTCGCCCCGCGCGTCGCTCGCGCCCAGGCCGGGCGCCAACGGGACGACGCCGGGCAGGGCCGACAGCTGCCGCGCCAGCGCGCCCTCCAGACGCGCCACCGCGCGGATGATCATGATCCGGATGATCTCGACCTCGATTTCATCCAGCAGGTAATCGATGTGCCAGTGCAGGCGCTTGGCGATGGGCGGCCGCAATCCCGGCGCGCCCAGCCCCGCCCTGACGCACTCGGCCGCCAGCGCGTCGCGAATGGCGTGGGGTGGGCGACCCCCTGTGCGCGTGGCGTGGCGCAGCAGCCGCCCGGCCGGCGCCGAAGCCCCTCGCTGCCCCATGGCCGACCCGACGTAGGCGTACCAGCCGGCCGGTATGACGACCGGACGACCGCCCTGGAAGCGGCCGAACGAGACTGATGTCTCCCGTCGCGCCAGCATCCACAACAGATACGTACCGCTTTGGCCGGAATCGCCTTCAATGATGATTTGATTCATGTGACGATATCAAGGCAATCGTGTTAGAAATCAATCGCCGCCGGGAATGTGTAGCGCAACCAGCCCCACCGCCCCCCACAGCGGCGCGTCATCTCCCAGCCCGGCCGGGACGATGTCGAAGACGACTTCGGGCAGGGCCGTTGCGCGGGCGGCGCGACGCACCTCGCCCCACCACAGCTCCCCGGCCTTCGTCACGCCGCCGCCAAGGATAAACCGTTGCGGGTTGACCAGATTGGCCGCGTTGCCGATGCCCACGCCCAGCGCCCGCGCCCCGCGCAGCAAAATCGCCCGCGCCGCCTCGTCCCCCGCCGCGGCCGCCTCAGCCACATCCCGCCCGGTCGGCCCACCACCCTCTCCCCCTCTCCTCTTCTCCTCCGCTCCCCTGCTCCCCTGCCCCTCCGCCCAATCCGCCGCCATATACGGCCCCGACGCCAGCCGCTCCACGCAGCCCCGCTTGCCGCACAGGCACAGCGGCCCGGCCGGATCGACGACCGTGTGGCCGATTTCGCCCGCCATGCCGTCGTGGCCCCGCCACGGCCGCCCGTCCAGGATCCATCCCCCGCCGACGCCGGTGCTGACGGTGATATACATGAGATCGGTTGCACCGCGACCTGCGCCGAAGCGATGCTCGCCCAGCGCGGCGACGTTGGCATCGTTGTCGACCGCCGCCGGGGCGCCGAACTCGCGCTCCAGCATTTCGCGCAGCGGCATAGCCTCCCAGCCGCAGACGTGGTGGGACAGGCGGACGGTGCCGGTCGAATAATCTACCGGGCCGCCGAAGCTGACGCCGACGGCCGCCGGGGCGCGACCGCCCGGCAGCATCTCCCGCGCCATGGCCAGCATGGCCGCCAGCTCCCAGGCGGCGTCGGCTCCGTCCGGCGTCTGGCGGCGACGATGGTCGCGCCATTGCGGCCGTGCGTCTCGCAGCGCGTCGCGGGCGACGACGGCCGCGCTCAGTTTCGTGCCGCCGAAATCCAGAGCCAGGATCAGTTCTTCGTTCATCGCCGCAATCATAGCAGCCATGTCGCCCTTCATAAAATAGCTCCCGGTTTGATTGGAACCCGCTTGCATCACGATGTGACAGACTGCGCAAAAACGGGTGACGGATGACACTGCTACACGGAGGTTGCATTTGCAATAATGGTGGTGTTCGGTGGTGGCGTCCGAGCATGGCCCGTCGTTGGCGGGCGCACCGGATGACTCGCCGGAAGTCGCATGGTCGGCCGGGCGTTAGATTGAGCAAACTAGCCGGCGACATCAGGAGAAATGAATGACAAAGGATATGGAGTTCTATCTCCAGGATTTGCGGGCGCGCCGGGCCTCGGCCGCGGGCAGCGAGAAAGACGCGGCTACGCAGCACGGCAAGAATCGCCTCACCGCCCGCGAAAGACTCAACCTGTTGTTTGATCCCGACACGTTCACCGAAATCGATACGCTGGTGTTGCCTCGCCACGAGAGCTACCCCGGCGGCAAGGGGTCCCGGCTGGGCGACGGCGTCGTCACCGGCTTCGGCCAGGTGAACGGCCGCCGGGTGTTCGCGGCGTCGCAGGACGCGGCCGTTATGGGCGGCTCGCTGGGCGAGATGCACGCCAACAAGATCGTCAAGGCGATGCAGATGGCCCTCAAGTATGGCTGCCCGTTCGTCGCTATCAACGACTCGGGCGGGGCGCGCATTCAGGAAGGCGTCGACAGCCTGGGCGGTTACGCCCGCATCTTCGACGCCAACTGCGAGGCCTCGGGCGTCATCCCGCAGTTGTCGGTCATCATGGGGCCGTGCGCGGGCGGCGCGGTCTACTCGCCCGCCCTCACCGACTTCGTATTCATGACCGAGAACAGCTACATGTTCATCACCGGGCCGGATGTCGTGCGCTCGGTGATGCAGGAAAACGTCAGCTTCGAGGAGCTGGGCGGCGGCATGATGCACAGCGCGGAAAGCGGCGTCTGCCATTTCCTGACCACCGACGACCGCGAATGCCTCGACCGCGTGCGCGGGCTGCTTAGCTACCTGCCCGGCAACAACCAGGACGACCCGCCCTGGGTGCCGCCGATGGACGACCCGGAACGACGGTGCCCCGAACTGAAAGAGATCGTTCCCACCGATCCGTACAAGGCCTATGACGTGCGCGCGGTCATCGGCAGCATCGTCGATGACGGCCAGTTTTTCGAGGTTCACCAGCTGTGGGCCGAGAATATGGTCGTCGGCTTCGCCCGGCTCAACGGCTACGTCGTCGGTCTGGTCGCCAACCAGCCGATGGTGCTGGCCGGGTGCATCGACATCAAGGCCTCGATCAAGGCGACCCATTTCATCCGCATTTGC